>JAFZFU010000032.1 GCA_017555745.1 Bacteroidales bacterium | reverse complement strand
TGTCTACATCACGAGGAAAAAAACGGCAAATGTGTATAGGCAACTTCTAAAAACTCCACGTTCTAGGAAATTGAATTGATTGTAGAAAGAACTTTTGCGAGGTTGACTTCGTCGATGTTGCTACCGCTCGAAAGAGCTAATGCTTAGGCATTGCTCTTTACTCGCTTAATCGCAACGTTGACGTTTTTTACCGAAATCTTTCTATTTCTTTTGGAGTCGCATAGCCCGCTATGATGGGTCAGAAGAAAGTAGAAATCTTCTCAAGAAAATTCCGTAAATCACTCGCAAAGCAATTTTTAGAAGTTGCCTTTAGCAGTCTGTATCTTTGTCATAATCAGCTTTTATCATTCTTATAAATTCCTCTCTAAAAGCATACAATGGTATGCATTCCAACCTTTCCTGAGTTATCTTAGGTTTCATTGATAATCTTATAGCCGTAAGTTCGGGAAATTTTTGCAAGAAAGTTTTCATAGATTTAGAATGAACATTTTCTTCAGCCTTAACCTCTATTGGATAAACATTATTTCCTATCTGTGCCACAAAATCCAATTCTATACGAGAATTTTCCAAGCTATGTGTATATATAGGAATACCAGTACCAGCCAATTGCATAGATACAAATAACTCTGTAAAAGCACCTTTGTATTCTGTAAATATATTATTACCCACCAATATTGCCGAAGCAGGAGCATCTACCATTGCCCCCATAAGACCAACATCTAATATAAAGAGTTTAAAAGAATCTCTATCTTCATAAAATTTCAACGGCATCTTTACACTATTAGTTCTACAAACTTTATATACCAAACCGGCATCCAACAACCATTGTATCGCTATCTCAAAAGCTGCAGCTCGAGCACCTTTTTTCAATGCTCCATAGATAAATTTTTTATTCTCTTTAGCCAATTGCGATGGTATATTTTGCCATACCATTCTCAATCGTGCAATTTCCATAGATGGTGCATGTTTAGAAAAATCTTGTTCATAATCTGCCAATATTTGCTTTTGTATGACACGCACTTTTTGTAATCCTTCGTTGGATATATATGCAGATACAGCCGAAGGCATACCTCCAACATAATAATATTGTCGCAACAAAGACACATACTCCGAATGCAAAGAAGTAATAATGTTCCAATTGCCTATCTCCAATTCTTCTGCCATCTTATTCTTGCCCAAAGCCATCAAAAACTCTAGAAAATTCATTGGATATAACTTCATCTCATCTATTTTTCCAACAGGAAATGATGCTTTTTCGTGCAATGAAATTCCAAGTAAAGAACCAGCTACAGCTAAATGTATATCAGGAGCATCCTCACAAAAATACTTTAATGCAGTAAGAGCTGAAGGACAATCTTGTATTTCATCTAAAATCAACAATGTATCACCTCCTGTAATATCCACACCTGATAATGCCGAAAGACTACGAAGAATATAATCTATCGTACCACCTTGTTCAAAAACCTCTTTTGCTTGAACATTACGGTCCAAACTAAAGAAAACAGTTTTCTTATACTCCCTCCTACCAAACTCTGTAAGAAGCCACGTCTTACCTACCTGTCTGGCGCCATTCAAAACCAAGGGTTTTCTAGTTTCGCTTACCTTCCACTGTAATAAGTTATTATATAGTATTCTTTCCATATCATTACATTTTTTTGCACGAGTATCAAGCATTTCTTGACACTTTTTCGCACGAGTATCAAGCATTTCTTGACACTTTTTTGCACGAGTATCGTTTTGCAAAGGTACATCTTTTTTCTCAATATAACGATATAAGAACAAAAGTTTTCGCACTTTATACGACAACACTTGTATAAAATATCCATGTATATCATCTATTAATCAATCTACTATAACTAATTTGAAAGCAAAAACAAAGTAATAAAAAAAGCAATGTACGAGAAAACTCCTTATATATACATCATATCTACGACCACACGACTACCGAAAATCACATATACATATTTATACACCCCAATAAAGAAAAAACGGAATTGCACATCAATAGAATTTTCCATTCTAAAATTCCCACACTTAATCATCTATTACAACCATGCGGTTTAGCCCTCAAAACTCCCACACTTAGCCATCAAAACTATGCGGGTTACGATCCAAAAGTACCAACTTTTAGGTCAAAAGTATGGCACTTTTATGTGCAAGTTGCGTGGAAACTTTTTTTTCAAAACACTCTATTTCTTTTGCAGTTCGTCTATCTTTTCGGTAAGTACATCTATCTTTTTATGCAAACGTTCCACTTCTTTGTTCAGTTCGTCGTTGTTATCACTCACCATAGCATCAACAAATACCGAGTTTACAAGCGACAACCCTATTATACCTCCCACTATAAGCAACAACGAAAAGTATAACTTAACAATATTGACTATGAATGGCGAGGCAGAATAATAATCCGTTATTACTTCGGGTATCTCGTACCACCCCTCTACCGTAAACAGTTTAAAAACCGTATATATAGAATCCAATGGTGTGCCAAAATATTCCGGAGCAGCCTTGGCAAACAACGAACAGTTGAGCAACGCAAAGATAAAGATAACAATTATAAAACCAAAGAATACGCTATACGAATCCTTTATTGCCCGCTTTATTCCCTTCGATAGCTCATCGATATGAGGGAAAAACTTTATGATTCTAAAAAACTTGAATACCCTAAGTACTCGCAACGACAATATAAACGATATATTTATTCCCGTAGGCACAAATATCTCCAACAGCGATGGCAACGACAATATTACCAAAACGCCATCCAACCTGTTCCACGCATCTTTCCAATAGTTTTTTACGCCATATTTATAGTGCTTTACTATCATTTCCACCACAAAAACCATTGTGATAAATATATCCAAATAGAAAAGCCAAGACTGATCGACCCCACTTTCTTGTGCAAAAATAATAGCGGCATTGGCTATGATAAATGCAAGTATAACCTTATCGTTGAGAAATAATTCTGATATTTTTTGTCGCATATCCTATTTAAAACTATCTTTAAAAATCAAAGGCAGACCCAAACGAATCTGCCTTTAATTTGTTTACATATTGGCTCGTTTTAGTGCATAAACTATCAAAAGCCATATCAAGAACATTATTCCATTGATTAGTATATACAATGGAGGATTAAATTGTACCAGCATAAAAATAAGGCTACTAATTAATGCCAATACAAAAAATATTCCCGATAGAACACGAATATTCGTGGTTGTTCTGGGTTGTTCAAACGATACACTAATTGTAAAGATAAGAGTTGTAGCTATAAACACAAAACCGCCTATCCCCATTAGCAATTGGTTATCGCTTTTACACCAACTATAAAGGCAATATGCTATTATAGCACTTATTGCCGTTGCAATGATTGTTGTTATAGCATTTAGTTTCATAACAAATAAGGCTTATTACATCATCAATCTTATGCTATCAACAATTGTCCATACTATGAAAACAATGTTCCATAAAGATTCTTTGAAATTAAATTTTGTTCTAAGAGGTTTTATAAACCATACAAGAAGATTCCATACAAGAAATAGTCCTGCCAACACGAATCCTATTCCTGCTTCAAAATTCAAAAAATCTACTATATCTTCAAATGCATCAAAATTTAAAATTTGTTGTATCATAGCAAAAAAACTACCAAAAAGCCAGCATAAAACAAATATTAACTCAATTATTCCCATTATCAAATCTGCAGCCCATGGTTTCAATCCATATTGACCTTCGTTGTAGGTCTTAAAAATTTTCATCAACATATTTTCGTACTTTTAAATTTGTTTGTAAATAAATTCTATTAATAATACTATTTTATTTCGCTCCAAGAACAAATGCAGCAAATGTTTTAGATATTCCTTTTACATCTATTTTTGTACTAAATTCTTTTACAAATGGTTCTGTAGTTCCTGATATCCATATTTTCATTTCACAATCATCATCTAATGTTCCTGCTGTTTCTACAGAAAAATGTGTAACAGATTTATAAGGAATTGAGTGATATTCACGTTTTGATCCTGTCAATCCTTGAACATCTTGCATTATCAAACGCTTATTAGTGAACACCCATTTATCACGAAAAATTTTATACGCCGAAACTAATTCTTCTCCTTCAAAAAGAATAGTATCAAATTCGGTTTTAATGTCATTTAAATTGACTTCGGTTGCATTACCGAACAAATTGTTTAATAAACTCATATCTTTTTACTTTTAAATTAATTGATTATTGTTATCTGTGTATTTTTATATTCAAGGCATTACTGGAGGAGGTGGCGGAACTGCACCAAACAAAGTAGCCAACTCGGCTACATTACCTGCCATATCCCAATTTGCCATTCCTTGTTTCCAAACGTATGAATTTGCTGTAAGCTGTCCACTTTGTGCCATCTGTTGCATTTGCTGGAAAGTATAAGGACCAAACGTTTGTCCGTTTACCGATATATTATACTGAACAGTTGGAGGAGGTGGTGCCTGTGGTGCTTGCATAGGTTGTCCCATAGCATTAGGTTGTGGAGGCATATTAGGCTGACTCATTTGACCCATCGGATTTTGAATCTGATTTGACATTTGATTCATCATTCCGGTCATTTGTCCGGCCATAGCTCCACCCATAGCCATACCCATCATCATGCCGGCAGGATTGAATCCGTCTCCACCGCCGCCCATTCCGCTCGGCATCTTACCCATACTTTCTGCAGCAACTTTCAAAACTTCTGTCTGTTGATTTATGGCGTGAGCTTGAATAAACTGTTGCTCGGCTCCAAGATGGCCTTGTTTTTCATAAATGTCGGTATCTATTCGCATACGTCGACCTGCTTCTTCCGCTTGTATTCCTACCAACTCTGCTTGTTTTCTTTGTTGGTCTTTTGTAACGTGAACAAATTCTGCGTAATCCGAACTTTCTTTATCTATCTCTATTGCCGATATATCCAACCGTTTTAGGTTTACTCCAAAGTCATCAGAAAAATGAGGAGCAAGGCGTGCTTGAATCATATCGCTGATCTCTATAATCTTCCTTTCTATTTGCAATACAGATATTCCTTGTTCGGAAGGACAATTTGTAACAAAGCCTTTGACAAATTTCTTAACATCATCGCCAATTTGTTTACAGAATTGGTCAAGAGAGAAATCTGTCAATCGATTCAACTTGATAAACTGTTTTACATCTGTAAGATTAAAAGTTATTTGCCCACGCACTGCCACAGGAACTGTAAAATCCAAGAATCTTGGGTCTGCTACATCAAAATAAGGCACGGCAAATTTTATTTGGTTGTTGCCCTGAAGATTGAAGAAGTAAACTTCCGCAGGAAAAGGCGAAGCGCCACCAAAAGCAGCTCCCACAATGCTTGTAAGCACCGGAAAGTTAGCAGTTTTTATAGTATCCTCATACGGACCCATTATAAAATCTTGCAATACTCCATCCTTTTGCTTGTACACAAATACGCACATTTCTCCATCTTTCACATGAAGTGTGCTACCATAACGAATAGCATTCTCTTTCTTAGTGGAATTAAGCGCTTCGCCATTGGGACGCCATTTCCAAACAAGATAATTCTCTTCATCACAACGGATAACATCCATCAATCCGCCTTCTTTTTTTCTACTAAATAGTCCCATATAGTTATTTATTAGTAAGTTCTTGTTTAATATATTTGATAAAATCAATAATACTATTAG
This sequence comes from Bacteroidales bacterium, assembly GCA_017555745.1. GTDB lineage: Bacteria > Bacteroidota > Bacteroidia > Bacteroidales > P3 > HGM05376. The sequence continues at coordinate 15,679 of JAFZFU010000032.1, read as the reverse complement.
TTGTAATTTCTCCTAACTTCTCTTTCGACAAATTCAAAAACATTTCTTTTAATATTCCTGGAATAGTTTGAGGAAAATCATGATTAGTTTCAGCTATTTCTTTTGCTTGTTTCAATATTTTATCTTCATCAATTTCTTTGAATGTTTTAAGCAAATAGTAGAAATCATCAATATAAATAGAAACTATATTTGAATTAAATGAACTATCCATAAAACGACCATTTTTTTCCAAACAATCATTTATATAGCTTCTTAATAATTTATCTTTTATTACAAATTGTATTTTGCTATTTTCTTTCTTGTATTTCGCATTTTGAAGCAATTCAAAAAAACGCTCATTTAATTCCGATTCATTATTAAGATCTATAGCATATTTCAAATCTGCTTCATATTTCAATCTTTTGACTTTAGTTTCGGATATCTTTAATGCTTTACTTATTTGATAATCTGACAAATCTCCATCTTGTAATTTTCGCCATTCATTAAAAATCCATACCTCGAAATCATTCTTATTCATTGAGCCGAAACCTCGTTCAAGATAAGCTTGTATTATTTCTTCTATCTTTAGATTTCCCTTTTTCATAATCTTAGTATGTGTTGATAATATCTTTAATTAATTTAACTACAGATGCTCTATTTCTCCCTAGTTTATCACAACCTCTATCATCTATCAGTGGAGTATATTGTGTTAAATATCTTCTAGCTTCTTCTTTTTTTCCATTTTCACACATACTAACAACAACATCTTTTATATGAGTACCCCAAAGCCTAAAACTTTCGTATGCATTTTCAATCATATTTCTAGCTTTATCATATTCTCTATTTTTCAAATAGTAATTATATAATTGATTAGCCATTTGACGATTAGTATTCCAAGAATCATTTAATACAGAACCTGTTAATTTCAAAATATTTTCAGCACTTTTTATATCTCCTTTTTCCATATAAGCAGAAAATATTAACGATGCTGCATCTCGTAAATCAGAACTAGTTCCATTATAATTAGCATATAATTCTGTTGCTTTTTCTAACTTTCCTTTTTCTACAGCTTTCACAATTTCAGCAGAACATTTATCCGAATTCATCGTAACTGAAGAAAATACATAAATAATTGGAAAAATCTTAATGAATAAAAACGTTACGATTGCTAGTCCAATCCAAAACCATTTGTTTTTTGCCAGCTGTTTTGAAGTTTTTAATACATTATTCTTCAATAAAGTTTTTTTATTCTTTTCATATTGAGCAATAAGTGGTGCTATATCCTTATCTGTAGAAAAAGACAACTTTGCTTTGGTTATAACCTCATCATACTTCTTTTGATATGATTTTGAGAGCGGATTATTTACATCTAAACTTTGAGGTGCTAACCATGATATAAATTCAATCAAAGCTCCTTTATCCATAGGAATTGGGAAAGTATCTATTATTTTAGACATTTCTTTTTCGCCTTTTGCTTTTCTTAGAAGATTAGTTAACTCTTTTGACGCCTCATTTGCTCCAATATTCTCAAAAGCATATCCACACTCTCCACAAACACCTTGATAACTTTGCACTATAGCACCACAATTTGGACACTTTTTCACATCACCTAATTTATTTGATTTAGGTGCTGAAGATTTAGCTTTCTCTTCTTCTGCCTTTTTCAACTTAACCAATCTTCCATCAAGCACCATTTCAAATTCATCAAGGTCAACACCCATTTCTTGGGCCTTTTTAAAAAGAATTTGTTTTTCTTTTTCAGTTAATTCGCCATCTGCCAAAGCGGCATCTATCAATTGTTCTAATTTTTCGTTATACATAATATTTCGAATTGTAAAAGTATTATTCTATAAATTTCAATCCAAATCTGTCATTCGGACTTTGAAAAAAAGGAGATGATATAATTAGTCTCTATACCATCTCCTTCACATCTACTACAATGTTGCTGCCACTTTGGCCATTTTTGCTTGTAGTTTCACAAAACGAGCTGCCTGTGCAGGGGTCAAATCACTTTCAGCTCCATCTAATTTACTCGATATAGATTCCAACTTACTCATGTAGTTAGTTAAGTCTGCTAATGCGGACATATCTCCCTTTTTAGACTTTTCTGCAATCTTGGCATAGGAATCAATCATACTCTCGTAATCATCAAGCACTTTGTCCCATTCAGAAGAATCAGTATCACTTTCTTCTATTACTACAGGCTCTTCAGATTCTTCTTCAGTAACTTCTAGTTCTTCAGTTAAATCTGCTTCTTCTGCATCTACTACATCAGCTAATTCCCCTAATTCCATTTCCATAGATTCGTCATCTAATGTACTTTCCGAATAGTTTTGTTCTCTGTTTCCACAAGAGAATAACAACACCGCAGTTGCTAATAACAATAAAGTTTTTTTCATTTCTGTTTACTTTTAAATTTATACTATGTTTATTTAGTTTTCTTTCTTTATTTTCGTTTTGCAAAATAACATAGAAAAACACATATCTCAAAAGTTCTTTTTGGTCCTTTTCTATCCGTTATGATATATAGTTTTTTAGCATTACTCCTTTAATCTTATCTGCTATATTTCGCTTCTATATATTTAATTTTCGATATTGTATCCATCCATTTTTTGCATAAAAATACTTTATGTATTTGAGGTGCAAATATACGATAAAATATTTATATAGCAATAAAAACCTCTAAATATTTTTTATCTTACTGAACTATTTGTGTTTGCAAATTGTTAAATCCTATTTTTACCTTATCTCGTTTGCATATATCCATTGCGTTTTATGTTTTTGGGCTATTATTTTTCAAATATTTCGTCAAGTCGCATTATGGCATCTTGTCGGGTGGTATCTATTATTCGTGCATAAATTTGTGTGGTTTTTACATTCGTGTGTCCGCATAATTTAGATACCACATATATATTGACATCGGCAGCTATGGATAGTGTAACAAAGGTAACCCTCGACACATGAAATGTTATATTCTTGTTTATCCCTGCCGTATCGGCCCATGTTTTAAGGTCGGTGCTTATGGTGCTTCTCGAGGGAAGTTTAAACACATAATCACTGCTTTGAATATTCTTTATCTCCACCTTTTTCAATATATTAATGGCTTGTCTGCCCAATGGCACTTGCACTTCGGAGTTGGTTTTTATCTGTATCTTTTTAAGTAAATAACCATTGTTTTGCTTGGATATATCCACCCATCGGAGTGTTTCTATATCCGAAAGTCGCAATCCTGTATAGCACGAAAATAGGAAAGCGAGCTTTGTGCTTTCGTGTCGGCAACGAGTGTTCTCCAATTTCTTCACCTCACTTACAGTAAGATGGTCTTTGTTTTTTGATACATATTTGTGTAATATCCTATCTATGGGAGGCATAGGATTGCAGGCAATATAGCCCAAATAAACAGCATCTTGCAATATGGTGTGCAATTTTTGCAGATATGTTTTGGCACTGCTTCCTTTCATTCTGCCGGTCAGATAAGATGCAAAGTCTTTGCAAAACTTAGCATCAATATTCTTTACCGACAATTGCTTTTTGCCACAGAATGCTTTTAGATGTTGCAGTAATGCATAGTTACCCTTTTTTGTATTAGTGCGAACGTTGTTGTTTTTAGTATCTATCAGTGCTTCTATTGATACTTTATTGTTTGTTTTGCTCATGTCTTATTTTTATTTGTTTTGCGATAACGATAAAATATCGGTGTAAATATATCGGCCATATCTGTGGCAAATACACAATCGTATATTTGCACCTCAAATATGCAATTTGGACATATTCGGTATATAACAAACACTTAGTACAAGCAAAAAACAGGTGGAGAAACTCCTATTGTATCCGTTTCGGCTATCGCAAAAACTGCACCGCCACACCCGGCAAAAAACTCCCGCATACTTTTTAAAAACCTCCCGTATACTTTTTTAAAAGTTCCCTCATACTTTTTTAAAAGTTCCCTCATACTTTTTCAAAAGTTCCCGCATGCTTTTTCAAGAATAGAAAATACCTTTTTTTCAGCAACTCTAAAATACCGGTATAGTATCATATTATTCACACCCTATTGTGGTGGACTTCATGATAGGGTTTCATCAAGTTGACAGTATACCATGAAAAATGGAGTGTTTAACTTTGGCAATTGGCTGTCGGCCGTTAGCTTTTGGACATACAACAATATTGCCGATTTTATCTCTGTATATTGAGCGATGGAACATAATTTTTATTGTATACCCAATCTTTCTCTTTCTTCGGTCATTATCTTATTAAAGCGTTCGGTAAACAAGGGTGTGTGCTCTTCAATTGTCCTATCCCACGAGGAGATAAACATCTGACGAAATGGATTATCAAAAGGAATCCTCGCTGCCCTTGAATCACGCTCTTCCATTAACCGCTGGGTTAAAACAAGATACTTATCTGCAATATCATCAAACACTATAAAGCCGGCATCAATACTATCTATAAACTTTTTATATTCGTTGGATATATAGTTTCGTGCTTCTTTCAACTCTTGTTTTTCCTTATCTCCGTAGTCCGATATCTTATTCTTTAGCACAATTGTATCGGGCATTTGCATATAAACAGTATCGGTATGATAGATATGGAGCGTATCTATCTTTTGAGGCACCACCGGCGGAGCATACGAATAGCGGGTAGCCACAACGGCCACAGTCATCAGCATAGCCGCCACCATCAACGCCACCGATACATATTTTGCTCTATCCTTTTTATTCAATACACTTATAATCTCGCCGGCCGAAGAGTATCGCTTTTCCCTGTCAATATAGGTACACTTCTCGGCTATACCTTTATACATTTTTGGGAAATGATTTTTCAATATCACACCCAATGCATATATATCGGCACGGCAATCTATGGCTGTGTTGTTGTCCATCTGTTCGGGAGCGGCATACTTCACAGTACCGGCAGGCTGCTTAAGAGTGGCATGATAATCGGTATCCGACAAACCAAAATCTATAATCTTTACATTGTTACCATTTCGGGTTATAAGTATATTTTCGGGTTTAATGTCGCGATGTATTATCTGCTTGCTATGATAATACGACATGGCATCAAGTATCTCATCCAAAATCTTCCGATACACATCGGAGCTATGCTCCGTATCCAAAAACTCCTTCAACGTACATCCGTCAATATACTCCATCACTATACACTTACCGGCAACGGGGTCGTTTTCCATATCGATAACCTTCACTATATTATGATGGTCCAAAAAGAACGAGAGTTCAAACTCTTTATCGAGCAAGTTTTTGTAGAATGTTTCGTTTTTATATTCATCGTTTAAGCCTTTAAGAATATACCATTTGCCAAAACGTTTGGCTTTATACAAAACATTATAGCCTACATTTTTCAACTTTTCGTGGTCGGTAAATACACGACTCAACTCTGCAACGTCCTTATTTACAAAACCCGAATCTGATGTATAATTGATTGTATCCATATTGCAAATATACAATATTTTTTACATAAACGTATTCTATATCAAAAAAAATCTTATCTTTGCAAATTATTTGACAGAAACAATAAGATGAGAAAAGAGCCGGAAATAATAGAACTAATAAAAGAAGTGGAGTCTGCAGTAGGCCATAAAGTGAGCACACCTACTGACTTCAACAACCTAAGCGACTGCATATTTGAGAAAACAAAAGAAACATTATCACCAACTACACTGAAACGTATATGGGGATATATCGACGGATACGAAAGTGTTAGATATAACACCCTTTCGGTACTTGCAAGATATATCGATTATAAAGATTGGGATGATTTTTGCATCAAACTGCAAGCAAGTCGCCTCGAAGAATCAAACGAAATTTATGGCACATGCATACGTAGTAGCGAGTTGGTCATAGGCGACAAAATAGCTGTATCGTGGCTACCGAACAGAAAATGTGTGTTTGAATATATAGGAGATAATCTATTTGAAGTTGCAGAATCACATAACAGTAAATTAAACCCAAACGACACCTTCCACTGCACACTGTTTATGATAGGTCAACCATTGTATTTGGATAATCTTAAAAGCAACGACAATCAAGCTCGAATGTATGTGGCAGGGAAAAAGAGCGGAATTATATCAATAGAAAAAATTTAAGGCAACTTCCGGAAATTGCTTTTCAGGTAATTTTGCGTTGTTGAGTTCGTCGATGTTGCTACCACTCAAACTGCTGATGCATAGGATTGCTCTTTATCTGCTTAATTTCAACATTGTGGTTTTATCAGTATATTCAACTTTAAACCACGAGATATCTTGCAATGCTCAGGAAATATTTTTGAGTAGCAAACCATATACTACAATTTTCGTTTTTCTACATAAAAAAAGGCTAAAATATACTATTTTCAGGCCTTAGTTTCCCAAGAAAAACACATAGATAAAATCTTGAATAGCAAAAAGATACTATGAGTTCACAACTTTGTGGTCCACAAAGTTGTGAACTTTGCAATAAAATTCCATAAAGAACCTGAAACACAATTTTTAGAAGTTGTCTAAATATAACAAAAGGGTCGACCCGATTATTTTGTCGGGGCGGCCCTTTTTATCAATATCCAAATTATCTGTTCAACTACATACTTAACTACAAATAAAAAAAGAAGAAGCAGTATTCACTACTTCTTCTTTTTTGTTGTCCCGGAAGGATTCGAACCCTCACTAACAGAGCCAGAATCTGGTGTGCTACCATTACACAACGGGACAATCAAAATATCTGTTTATCATTTATCAACCACCGAAATCGTCGAACATGATACTTTCCTTAGCCACGCCAAGGCTGTCAAGCATAGCCACAACAGCTTTCGACATAGGTCCGGGACCACACATGTAGTATTCGATTTCTTCCGGTTCGGGATGATTTTTCAAATATGTTTCGTACATTACATTGTGAACAAAACCTGCGGTATACTTAACACCTGCTTCGTCAGCCTTAGGATCGGGACGGTCCAAAGCCAAGTGGAAGTTGAAGTTCGGGAACTCTTTTTCCAATTGTAAGAAGTCTTGTAAGTAGAACACTTCGTTAAGAGCACGTGCACCATAGAAGTAGTCCATCTTACGGTCTGTAGTACGCAATGTTTTGGTCATGTGCATGATTTGAGCACGCAAAGGAGCCATACCGGCACCACCACCTACCCATATCATATCTTTCTTAGAGTCGAATATCGGGCTGAACTCTCCGTAAGGACCGCTCATGATTACCTTATCACCCGGTTTAAGAGTGAAGATGTAGGACGAAGCTATACCCGGCATCACATTTTGGAAACCAACTTGTGGTTTTGGTTTAAACGGAGGAGTGGCAATACGTACTGTAAGCATTATTCTATCGCCTTCGGCAGGATAGTTAGCCATAGAGTAAGCACGTATTGTAGGAGTGTCGTTCTTACATTTAAGATCGAACAAGCCGAAGTTTTTCCATGCAGGCAAGTATTCTTCGCCAATAAGATCCTTATCTATATCTTTGTCATAGTCCATAGAGTATGCCGGAATCTTTATCTGAGCATACGAACCGGGCACAAAGTCCATGTGTTCACCTTCGGGCAATGCCACGATAAACTCTTTGATAAATGTAGCAACGTTTCTATTGGATATAACTGTACATTCCCATTCTTTTACACCAAGTACCGATTCTGGTACAATGATTTTCATATTTTCTTTTACCTTAACTTGGCAACCCAATCTCCAATTATCTTGGATCTGCTTACGAGTAAAGAAACCTTTTTCGGTAGGCAATATTTCGCCGCCACCTTCCGGCACACGACAACGGCATTGACCGCAAGAGCCTTTACCACCACAAGCCGAAGGTAAAAATATTTTTTGAGCAGCCAATGTAGAAAGCAAACTTCCACCAGGCTGAACGGTTACGTCTTTTTCGCCATTAATATTTATAACAACATCACCTTTTGGCATAAGTTTAGCACGAACACCAAGTAGCAATGCCACAAACAAAAGTATAATGATTAGAAACACAACAACACTTGTTCCCAATACCAATCCTAATGATAATAGATGCATATTCATATCAATTATTTTTCCTTTCTATTACAATTTGATACCTAAGAAACTCATAAAAGCAATACCCATCAAACCGGTGATGATGAAGGTTATACCTAATCCTTTCAAAGGAGCAGGCACATGCGAGTAACGTATTTTTTCGCGTATAGCGGCAATACCTACTATGGCCAACAACCAACCAATACCCGAACCCAAAGCATATACTACAGGTTCGCCTATCGATTGAAATCCTTTACCCTGCATAAATAACGATGCACCCAATATAGCACAGTTTACAGCTATAAGTGGCAAAAATATTCCAAGTGCATTATACAAAGAAGGGGTAAATTTTTCTACTATCATTTCCAACAATTGCACTATGGATGCTACCACTGCAATAAATAAAATAAAGGAAAGGAAACTCAAATCTACCGAAGCGAATTCGGGGCTAATCCAAGCCAACGCACCTTCTTTCAATATGTAGTTGTCGAGCAAATAGTTGATAGGCACAGTTATCACCATTACAAATACAACAGCGATGCCCAATCCCATTGATGTTTTCACTGTTTTGGATACAGCCAAATACGAACACATACCCAAAAAGAATGCGAAAATCATATTGTCGATAAAAATCGAACGTATAAATAAGTTTATTAAATCTTGCATAATCTTCTAATCCTCCATCTTTTAATTTTCACAAAGGTCTTTGTTTCTTGAACGATGAACCCATATAACAATACCCACTATTATCAACGCCATAGGAGGCAATATAAAGAAACCATTGTTGTAATAGAAACCGCCGTTGGCAGCATACCAACTTTCAGGTATGATTTGATATCCCAACAATGTACCAGAACCAAAAAGTTCACGGAAAAATGCCACTATAAACAATATAAGTCCATATCCTAAACCATTGCCTATACCATCAAGAAACGATTCCCACGGTTTGTTTTGCATAGCAAAAGCTTCCAAACGACCCATTACAATACAATTGGTAATAATAAGTCCCACAAACACCGAAAGCTGTTTACTTACATCGTAAACGAAAGCTTTTAGGAATTGGTCTACCAAAATTACCATCATTGCTACGACCAATAGTTGTACGATAATACGAATACGTGGAGGTATTGTATTGCGCATCAATGAAATAATTAAGTTAGATACAGCAACAACAACAGTTACCGAAATAGCCATTACCAATGCAGGCTTTATCTGAGCTGTTACAGCCAACGCCGAGCATATACCCAATACTTGTACGGTGATTGGATTTTCCTTGCTTAGCGGATTCTTTATCAATTTTAAATTCTTTGCACTCATTGCTTTCAGTATTTCTTTATTCTACTATTTTGTTTCTATAGTTTTGATAAAAGTTCAAATCATTGTACAACATATCCGACACTGCTGTAGATGTTATTGTACCGCCCGATATAGCATCCACTTCGTTGTCTGCTGCATTCTTTTTTACAGGCACAGAAGTAAAGTTGCCATTAGCATCGTATATATGTTTTCCGGCAAATGGTTCTTGGAAAGCCTTTGTTGCTATCTCGGCACCCAAACCAGGTGTTTCGCCGGCATGATCGAAATTGACACCTACAACGGTGTTGAAGTCAGAGGACAATGCTATGTTGCCCCAAATGTCGCCCCACAAACCGGCACCTTGCAATGGTATTACATAACCTTTTTGACCATCTTTTTCGTAAACATATAATGGGAATGCTACATCTTCGCCGGATTTCAACAATGCTTGATGTTTCTTTACATCGATAGCAAACGGACGTATGTCGCCTTCCAATTTAGCGTTGGCAACATCGTATCTGCTCACTACTTCGCCGGCTTTGTTTATAGCCAATTCTTCTTTGAAATATTCTTTGTACATATTTTCGGCATCATCAAACGACGCTTCAATATTTACGGCAGCCAAAAGATTTTGAATCTTCTCGGTTTCCATATTCTTAATCTGGAAAGGTTTCAACACTACTGCTGTAGCAGAAAGGACAGCTGCCACCACCACTACCAATACAGTAGCATAAATGAATATGTATTTATTAGAAAAATTCTTCATGACAATATTCTCTATTTATTTTGTTTCACCATCAGTTTATTTACTTACTTGCATTCTTTTTTTACGTGCTCTTATGTTAGCGTCCACTACATAGTAGTCGATAAGCGGAGCAAATACGTTCATCAATAGTATTGCAAGCATCATACCTTCAGGATAAGCAGGATTAAATACACGAATTATTACTGCGAAAGCTCCTATAAGGAAACCATAAATCCATTTTCCTTTGTTGGTTTGAGCTGCTGTTACAGGGTCGGTAGCCATAAACACACAACCGAAAGCAAAACCACCCATCAAGAAATGATAGTAGAATGGTAATTCCATATAAGCATTTCCACCGATAGCATTAACCAAAAGACCCACTGCTGTAGCTCCCAACACTATCGACAACATTATTCTCCAACTTGCCACTCCTGTTATAAGCAACAATGCGGCACCTATCAATATTGCAGGAATAGATGTTTCGCCTATAGATCCAGGTATTATACCCCAGAACATATCCATTACCGAAGGCGATGGCATATTTCCAACCATTATTTCGCCAAGAGGTGTAGCACCCGATATAGCATCACCGGCGTCGTTAATCCACACTTTGTCGCCCGACATACAAGTTGGGTATGCGAAGAACAAAAATGCACGTGCCACCAAAGCAGGATTCATAAAGTTCATACCTGTACCGCCAAATACTTCTTTTCCGATAACAACGGCAAAAGCAGTAGCCAATGCCACTTGCCACAAAGGAATAGTGACGGGAACGATAAGAGGTATAAGCAAACCTGTAGCCAAGAAACCTTCGTTAACAGCATGGCCACGTATTTGCGCATATGTAAACTCTATTGCCAAACCTACAACGTAGGTAACAACGATGATAGGCAATACTCTCAAAAATCCATACCAAAAGTTTTGCCAAATGGTATCGCATATAGGCGAGGTGTCTCCTACCGACAACGCATGTTGATATCCGACATTCCACATACCAAACAATAATGCCGGTATCAATGCCAATACCACCACAATAATCGTACGTTTCATATCCACCGCATCGCGGATATGTGATCCTTTCTTTGTTACTTCGTTTGGAACGAAAGCAAATGTTTCGAAAGCGCCGAATGTGGAACCTAACTTTTCAAACTTTCCACCTTTTTCGAAATTCGGCTTTATTTTGTCAATAAACTGTCGTAAACTATTCATTTAGCTTGTATTTTTTTTGTTGAAATATAGCTTGTTAAACCAATTATTGTTATTTTAATCAAATTGCAAAGGTACAATATTTTTTTCGATAGAGCAAATATAAATTGCCTTGTTGTGCCTTTGCGTTTCTTTTTTCTCTTATTTATCGCTTTTAGACATCAAATTATCAACATCTTATAGCTTCGTAAATTTAATTATTATTTCTTCAGTTTTATTTTGTTTGTTTTATTGCTGTTTTATCTGTCGACAAAGCGTTTTTGGGGCATTGTTCCATACATTCGCCGCAAAGCATACAGGCATTTGCATCCACCTTGTGATGTTGCAACTTTATACCCGAAACGGCACCTTTGTTGCATGCTGTTTCGCATTTGCCACAACCGCCGCAAACTGTATCGATATGCAACTTCTGTGCAAACGGAATACGTGCCACCCAACCCAACACAAAGCCTATGGGGCAAATAGCACGACAGAAAGGACGATTGACAAACAACGACAACACTATCAAAACGCCTGCCACTATATAGTTGACAGCACCATTGATACTGAGATTGAATATCTTTACAAAGGGGTCGTATTTGCACACATAAGATTTTTGACCTATCAAAAGCCACAGTACCCAAAATACAAAAACACCTATTTGCACACCAAACAATACCTTTTGTGCTTTGGGTGTCTTCCAAAAATTCCATTTACTCTTTTTGTAGATAAACTCTTGCAATGCACCAAAATGGCAAATCCAACCACACCACACTCTGCCAAAAACAAAAGTGATAGGTATCAATCCCAAAAACAAAACAAGCGAAGCCCATTTTATTTCGTGGCCGGTAAGCAACAAGAATGTATTGTCGAAACTCTTAAGCATACATGGACAGCTGCCTCCAAAGCCGAAGCCCACAATTACCAACGACGACAACAAGAAAAAGTATCTTAGATTTCGCAACTGTGGATATTCAACAAATATGCCTGCCAATGCCGTAGCCAAAAACAAACTTAGTACCACAACCAGCAATCGTTTGTTCGACTTATTCACCAATGGTTCGGCATCCACTTCTTCCGCAAAGGTTGCTTGTTCGAATTCGGCACTGCCAGACACATCTTCAAACTCGTCGTTCGAAACAGTTTCAAATTCGTCGCTGCCCGACACATACTCAAACTCATCGCCAACAACGGCATCGGCAGTGCTGTCCATTGCATCTTCGCGTTCGTATATGCAATCTATTTCGCAGCGCGAACAATCTTTGATACATGTATCTTTTACAGCCGCAGGCTGTTCCGGCATCTGTGGCGCTACCTCCACAACTTTGGCATCGACGTCAACCGAGGCCACCACACCCAACAAAACGGCTATAACGACCAAAAACAATATCTTTACTATCTTTCTCATAATTTGAGCAATTATTATTTCGTTTAAATGCAAATAGCCAAATAAAAATCTTATTCGGCTATTTGATTAATATTACTTATCCCCCACAAGAAATAGATTCCTGCAAAGGTATTATCATTCTTACATTTCGCGACGAATCGATTCCAAACCTTCGCGGATAATGGTTTGTATTTCTGTTTTCGAAGTATCGATAAATTCGCAAAGAGCCATATCTTCGGGTTCCACTTCATATATACCCAATGCTTCCATTTCGTCGATATCGCCAATAACGCAAGCTTTTATCAACTGCATAGGATAAATATTCATAGGCAATACCTTTTCGTATTCGCCGGTTACCACATAAGCTCTGCGTTCGCCGTGCATATTGGTATCAACTTCGTATTCCTTCTTCGAACCCAACTTATTGGTAAATCCCGACAAGAAAGTGTGCGAGAAACTGAATTTCGACAATCCCGGTGTCAACCAACCCATAAACTCGTATTTGTCGCCTTCGGGAATAACGGTAATTTGATTATCGAAAGCTCCCAAGAAACCATCTTTGGCTATTTTGGTTCCGGTAAGAACGTTGCCCGATATAAAGCGCACGTTTTGTTCGGCAAGTTGCGACTCTACCAACGATTGAATGCAAGCGCCGGCATATACACGATAATATTGTGGTTTTTGTATCGACGAGCCACACAATGCTATAATCTTTTCGGGACGATAAACGCCTTCGGTAAACAATGTACCTATGGTAGCCACATCTTGTGGGTTTACCACCCACACTATATCTCCTTTGTTGATAGGATCGATATGACTTATTTGTACTCCCACATTACCTGCAGGGTGTTTGCCTTCAAAATAGTGCATCTCCACATTCTTGGCATTAGTAAACACGCCCGAGAAATTCATTTTTGGATTAAGGCTCAAATGCACTTTGCCGTTGGTCAACTTCGACAATGCATCTAAACCGGCTTGGAATGCTTCGCCTCTGCCGTGTAGCAACAAATCATAATCCGGTGCCAAAGGAGCAGTATCGAATCCCGATACAAATATAGCCTTAGGCTCGGTGGCAGGATCGGCAATAGTAGCAAACGGACGTTGACGCAACAATGTCCACACACCACTCTTAAGCATCTTATCGATAATATCTTGCTTGCTTAGTTGCAAAGGATTGGCTGTCCCAAACATCTCATATTGTTTTTCGCCCGATGTTTCGATTACCACTTCTTGTATCACACGTTTTTCGCCTCTGCGAATAGCTTTCACTGTTCCACTAACAGGAGCAGTAAAAATAACGCTCTCGTTGTTTTTATTGAAAAACAATGGAGTACCGGCTTTTACCGCATCACCTTCTGCTACCAACATTTTGGGGCGTACACCTATATAATCAGTTGGTTTTACTGCATATTCCGAAATATTCAAACCATTGACAACGATTTTGTCAGCAGCGCCTTTCAGATTGATATTAAGTCCTTTTTTTATCTTTATGATTTTAGCCATAGCAAAAATATATCTCAAATTTATGTTCAAAAATATTTTGCAAAGGTACAAATATTTGTCGACATAGTCTCCTTTTTTTTACAAAAAAACAATAAATAATATTATATCAACCTTTTACATACATCATTTTTAGCACTTTTGACACATAAAAAGCTCAAAATTTCATCTCAATTTACTAATTTGCCACAAAAAAACTATAGGCAACTTCTAAAAATTCCACGTTTCACTAACTTATAAGAAATCTTCTTTTAACTTTTGCGTGCTTTGACTTTGTCGATGTTGCTATCGCTCGAAAGAGCTAATGCTTAGGCATTGCTCTTTACTCGCTTAATCGCAACGTCGCGTTTTTTACCGAAATCTTTCTATTTCTTTTTCAATCGCATAGCCCGCTATGCTCAATCAAAAGAAAGTAAAAATCTTTCTAGTAAAATTCCGCAAATCACCTGCAAAACAATTTTTAGAAATTGCCTATATTCAACTTCAGCTGCGAGCTTCGCTGTGGCTTCGCCAGACTACGGACTATGGCTACGCCAGACTACAAGACAACGAGTCAACTAATGGGGAGGTAGCCGGCTCAAAGTTCATGGCTCACTGCTAACTGCAGTCATGCGTTAGCCCTCCGTTGTCTGTTGTCCGTTGACTGTTGTCCCTAAAAAGTCTACGAAACGTTAGCGAAGCACCAAAGAGAGCGGCGACGTTGTAAGCCCAACGGCCAAGCCACCCCTAGGTATCCCCCTAAAGGGGGGATACAGGGGTGAGGCCGGGCAAACAACAGTCGGCGGTGTGGCTTCGCCGGAATTACGGATTAACGGAAATACGGATTTATGGATCTACGGATTAACGGAATCACGGAAATTGGCTGCGCTTTGCTTCGCCAAGACAACCAGACAACAAGTCAACTAATGGGGAGGTAGCCGGCTCAAAGTTCATGGCTCACTGCTAACTATAGTCATGCGCTAGCCCTCCGTTGTCTGTTGTCCGTTGTCTGTTGTCCCTAAAAAGTCTGCGAAGCGTTAGCAAAGCACCCGCTGAGCATAAGCCAATTACAAACAAAATCCGGACATAAGTGGACATAAATGGACATAAGTGGACACTGCGTATTTTCGAGTCCGTATCTTTGCAAAATCGTTCGCAACTGTTGATGTCGGTGTAGATTGCTGTATTGATGTGTAATAGTAGCAACGAGGTATAAAAAAAACAACGAAAAAACAGTAAATAGTGCGTGATTTGAATTTCCGTTAAGGAAAATTAGAGATATTTTAACATCTGTATATTACTATGATTATGCACGTTACAGACTTTCGTATACCCTGGGGTACATTTAGCGTTTTTTTGGATTTTTATTTGTAACTTTGCCGAAAAATTAAAAACAATGACATTAGACGAAAAGATAAAACTGGTAGCACAAGAGTTCCGGGGCAAGGATGAAGAGCCTCAGATGAACGCCAAACTACAACGTTTGGAACGCAGAAGGATAACGCCTCACAGTATGATTCCAAAGCGTAGATTCCTATTCGAGATGTTCGACAAACCTTGCTTTGCCCGTGGCGAATTGGTGGGTATTACAGGACGTGCCAAGTCGGGCAAGACTTTCTTC
>JAFZFU010000031.1 GCA_017555745.1 Bacteroidales bacterium | reverse complement strand
TAAAATCCCCCTCTACATAGCAATTTACATGTAATGCTCCCCATGGGCTTCCGCTTGCTGTACCGTTGTAAATGATGTTTTTAACTGAACAAAAAGCACGATATCTAATAGTAGTAACCGATTTAGGAATAGTAAGCGATGTTAGGCCGGTACAATTTTGAAAAGCCAAACCTTCAATAGTAGTAACCGACTTAGGAATAGTAACCGATGTTAAACTGGTACATCCGGAAAAAGTACCCACCTCAATATAAGTAACTGAATTAGGAATAGTAATAGATGTTAGGCCGGTACAATTTTGAAAAGCACACACTCCAATAGAAGTAACCGAAGTTGGAATAGTAACCGAAGTTAAACCGGTACACATGCAAAAAGCTCTATCTCCAATAGATGTAACAGAGTTAGGGATAGTAATCGAAGTTAAACCGGTGCAATCATAAAAAGCTCCATAACAATAACGTTTATCTGCAATACTTCTTAATTCTGTCACGTTATAGATAGTATCGTTGTAAGAAACTGTAGCCGGTATAACTACATTGCCGGAAACATAGTTGTTGTAGGTTTTGCTAGTTCCCGGCCTTACAACTCCTACATTGGTAGTTCTGCTGATTATTTCATAATACAGAGTGTGTCCACTTGGACTTACTGCACTAAAGTCGTATGCCCATACTTGGGATATGCTTAGCATACATAAGACTGTTGCCATAATAAGGCGTTTTGCCTTGCCTGTTGTCATACTTAATGTTATTATCATAATGTATTGTCTTATTAATCAGTTTATAACTGTATCCAATCATTGCTGCTATCGCTTGATTACAGTTTGCAAAAATAGATATTTTTTTGTTTGATACAAAATATTTAATGTTAAATGTGTGGGGTGTATGCGATACGCCCCTACAAATATGTATACGATAATTGTAGGGGCGAATCATATAATATATTTGGTAAAAAATATGGCGAAATTGACGGTATACCGTCAACTTCGCCACACCCGGGTGTGAAACCATTGACGGTATACCGTCGTGAAAGTGAGAGCCGGGTATAAAAATATGTTCTTGTTATCGGCTTTTTTTTCTTCGTGATGTAGATGAATTTTTCTCGTGATGTAGATAAATTTTCCTCACGAGGGAGACAAATTTTCTTCACGAGGAAAATAATATGGGTAAATTTTTCTCATGATCTCAGGATAGATGTAGACAATATCTAAAAAAATATTTTCCAAGTAATTTGTGTAGTTTTAGAAGTCGGTTAAGGTTATTATATATTATAAATCAGTGAATAATAATTGTAAATGCGAGGGGTTGTATATTAATTATTGATATAGTACAGAAAAAAAGACTGATTTTCTTGTTAGTTTGTGATAAATTGCTTATCTTTGCAGTCCAAAATGGAGTGAAATAAGATTATAACTGTTGGGAAAATAGAATTACAAAAAACAACTTGATACCATTATAGATATGAAAAAAAATATATTACACAACAAGTTTATCACAGCTTTTTTTGCTTTGTTATGTCTTACCAATCTAAATGCTCAAAATTCGATTGGAAAAGATTTTTGGGTGGCGTTTTTGCCCAATCTTTACGAAGATATAGACAGCTTAAGCATTATTGTGAGCGGGAAAAATAATTGTTCAGGTGTTATAACAAATCCTCAAACAGGGTGGAGTTCTTCTTTTAATGTTACCGCCGGGCGTGTTACTAATGTATATATACCACCATCGCAGGGCTATGGTTATAATTCTTCGGATTGTATAATAAATAAAGGATTCCATATTACAACGACAGATTCGGTTTTATTGTATATTTCATGTTTTGAGGCATTTTCGTTTGATATAACTAATGTATTGTCCACACCATCATTAGGTTCGGATTATATCATACAAACGTATACCAATCAGTCTGAATTTACAGTAGTTGCAACCGAAGATAACACTACGATAAATATTAATTTGGAAGAAAATTCATTGAATCATAATGCCAATACACCTTTTATAGTAACACTAAATAGCGGTCAATGTTATCAAGTATTATCCTTGATGGGAACTGATTTGTCGGGCTCTACAATTTCGGCTAACGATAACAAAAAAATTGCTGTCTTTGCAGGAAATCCTTGTAATAGAGTGCCCACTAACTATGAAGGTAGAGATCACATGATGGAACAAATGATACCTACGTCGTATTGGGGACAAGAGTTTGTGATAACAAGCACAATGTTGAAATCAAAAGACAGAGTGAGAGTTACTGCATTAAACGATAATTGTCAGATTAGGAAAGACGGAGTATTATTAGCAAATATTAATGCACAGCAAACGTATGAATTTGAACTAACAGACAATACTCCTGCTATTTATTTGGAGACATCAGAGCCGGCGAGTGTTATTTTATATTTTACGGGATTTAATTATTCGGGTCAAAATGGAGATCCTTCTATGGTTACTATAAATCATTTGGATCAGAAACTAAACGATGCTACATTTCGAACATTTAATGCAGGTGCTTCAAATCAGCACTATGTAAATGTTGTTACCAAAACAAACAATGTCGACAATATGCGACTTGATGGAAATAATATATCATCGAGTTTCTTTGCCATTTCGTCAAATTCAAATTATTCGTATGCAAGAATAGCATTGACTCATGGCAGACACACTTTAACCAATCTCAATTCGAACGAAAATAGTGGTTTTGTCGCACATGTGTACGGGATAGGGCCATGGGAAACTTATTCATATTCTTTAGGTTCTGTAGATAAAATAGATATAGATACATTATCTTCTTTGTTTGTAAATAATTTAGATGCAGAAGATTATCCGGAAGGATTTCATATATGCAGTATAGATTCTAATATTCTTTTTGATATTGAGATAAACTATGATGTAAGTAATGTTGTTTGGCATTTTGGAGATGGAACAACCGATACGGGATACCCTATTACTCATCGTTACAATGAATTTGGAACCTATAATGTATCGTGCGATATATATATAACAGAGAATGGAACGAGTTATTTGTATACAACCTTATCTACAATTTTGGAAATTAATCCTATGTATGATACTACAATAACAGCTAATATATGTCAATCTGAAATATATAGCGATAATGGATTTGATGAGAATCAAACAGGGGTATATGTTCATACATTTCAAACAACAGAAGGTTGCGATAGTATTGTGCGTTTGAATCTTACTGTAACACCTGAATATAACGACACTATTTATGCTCATATATGTCAAGGCCAGATTTATGATGATTATGGATTTTATGAATCAGAACCGACTATAACTACAAAATATTTAAAAACCATATCTGGCTGTGATAGTATAGTAACATTAAACCTGAAAATACAAGATCCATATACTGATACTATTTATGCAACGATAGGAGAAGGAGGTTGTTATAATAAATATGGATTCTACGAATGTTCAGAAGGTGTATATACAAGAAATCTAACAACAAATATGGGCTGTGATAGTATAGTATATTTATTTTTGGAAGTTATCACAGAAGCTGATTTATATGTAGAAAATTGCGTGACGCCAAAAAATCCTATTAACAACAGATTTTACATACGTCACTCTGAAAAATTGATTATAGATGACGTTCATATTTATAATCGTTGGGGACGCTTAATATTTAATTCTCCAAATAATACAGAAGCATGGGATGGAAAATATAATGGAGAGTATTGCCCTCAGGCTGCTTATGTTTATATTATTAATTATCACCAAAAAGGGATTAAAACGCATAAAGTGAAAGTAGGAACTGTAATGTTGTTGTATTGATATAGTATGCAATTAAGGCAACTTCTATAAGTTGTTTTACAAGTAATTTGTGTGATTTTAGAAGTTGCCTAAAGTTTAATTATTATGGTTTAGTGGCAATGTCCGCTACCGCAACCATGGCTGCCGCATGTGTGTCCTTCGCCGCCGTGTTCGTGGTGGTGATGGTTGCATTGCACGTTGGGGTTGTAGTCAAGTTTGCCTTCTATAAGTGCTTGCACTGCATCGTCGCAACTGCCTTGACATCCGCCATAAAGTTTTATGCCCAATTGTGCCAACGCCACTTGTGCTCCTCCGCCAATACCGCCACATATAAGGGCGTCTATCTGCATGTCGTTTAGTATTATGGCTAATGCCCCATGACCTTGTCCGTCGGTGCCTACGACTTGCGACGATATTATTTGTCCGTTTTCAATTTCGTAAACTTTAAATGTTTCGGTGCGTCCGAAATGACCGAATATTTGTCCGTTTTCGTGTGTTACTGCTACTTTCATGACTTTATTTCTTCTTATTTATTTGTATTATTATTTATAGACTTCGTTATGTATCATTTGTTTAATGCAATGTTGCCATATTGCAAACGATATGCAAAGATACTCAATTATTTCGAAAAAAATAGTAATTGTTGCGCTTATTTGTGCCGATAGTTGTTATAATTGCGGAAGATTTATTATCTTTGCAAATCGATATATTAAATATAAAACGTGCTATATGACATTTGAAGATATTGTTTCGGCGGTAGTTAACATTATATGGAGTCCATTTTTTGTTATAGTATGCTTGGTGGCAGGTTTGTTGTTCTCCATCCTTACCCGTTTTGTTCAGGTTAGGCATTTTAAGGAGATGGTAAAACTGTTGTTCAAAGATAGTCGCGAGCAAAAGGTGGGTATCTCTTCGTTTCAGGCTTTTGCCATGACTTTGTCGGGCAGAGTAGGCACCGGCAATATTGCGGGTGTGGCCACTGCCATAGCCTTTGGCGGGCCGGGTGCCATAGTATGGATGTGGATTATAGCATTCTTTGGTGCAGGCACTGCTTTTGTCGAGTCCACTTTGGCTCAGATATATAAGGAAAAACAGGGCGACGAGTTTCGTGGCGGTCCTGCCTATTATATAAAGAAGGGGTTGAAGTGTAAGTGGCTTGGTGCTGTGTTTGCTCTTTGCTCGGTAGTGGGTGTGGGTTTGTTTATGCCTACTGTGCAGTCGAATACCATTGCCACTGCTTTCTATAATGCCTTTGGTATAGAGCCTATAATAATAGGTATTGTGGTAATGGTGTTGTTGGGTTTGGTTATCATAGGCGGTGTAAAACGTATAGCCCATGTGGCTCAGGTGGTGGCACCGGTTATGGCTGTGGTATATGTGGTGGTGGCGTTGGTGGTGCTTGTGGTTAATTACGATCGTGTCCCCGAAACGTTTGCCCTTATGCTTCGCAGTGCTTTTGGTTTGGAGGCTGCCTTTGGTGCCATAGTGGGCAACACTATAATGTGGGGTGTCAAACGTGGCGTTTATTCCAACGAGGCCGGACAAGGCTCGGGAGCTATAGTGGCTGCCGCCGCCAAGGTGTCGCATCCCGTAAAGCAGGGATTGGTACAATCGTTTTCGGTATATATCGACACACTATTGGTATGCACTGCCACAGCGGTAATGATACTTTCGACCGGCATGTATAATGTCATCGACGAAAATACCGGAACTATGATAGTGCAAAATGCGCCGCATCTTACCGAAACCAGTGTGTCCTATACTCAGGCTGCGGTATCAACCATAATGCCAAATGTGGGTAATGCATTTATAGCCTTCGCTTTGTTGTTCTTTGCTTTTACCACTCTTATGGCTTATTATTATTATGCCGAAACGGGACTTGTGTATCTGTTTGGCAAAATATCCAAGCCGGGTATATGGTTTTTGCGGGTCTGTTTGTTGGTATCTACATTATATGGGTCGTTTAATGAGTCTACGCTTGCCTGGAAGTTCGGCGACTTGGGTGTGGGTATGATGGCATGGATTAATATGTTTGCCATATTGTTGTTGTTCCCCAAAGCCATACGCTCGTTGTATAGTTACGAACGTCAAAAGAAAGAAGGCAAAGAGCCGGTGTTCTCGCCCAAAGATTTGAATATAAAAAATGCCGATTATTGGGAACAAAATAATGACAACTTCTAAAAATTGCTTTGCACGCAAAAGTTTCAAAGAACAGTCTTTTATTTATCCGAAACGTGGAATTTTTAGAAGTTGCCTTAATAATTTATAGTCTGTTGCCTAAGCGAGGTATCATAATATCTTTCCATTGAGCGAAGTCGCCTTCCATTATATGTTTGCGGGCTTCGCCTACCAACCATAGATAAAAACTAAGGTTGTGGATACTTGCTATTTGCATGGCCAATATTTCGTTGGCTTTGAAAAGGTGGCGCAAATATGCTTTGGTATATAGATGGTCTACGTCGGCGGTGCCGTTCTCGTCGATGGGCGAGAAGTCGGTAGCCCACTTTTCGTTTTTCATATTCATTATGCCTTCCGAGGTAAACAACATGCCGTTGCGGCCGTTGCGGGTAGGCATCACACAGTCAAACATATCCACTCCCAATGCTATGCCTTCCAATATATTTATCGGAGTGCCTACTCCCATAAGGTAGCGGGGCTTGTCTTTGGGCAATATGTCGCACACAAGTTCTGTTAGTTCGTACATTACCTCTGCCGGTTCGCCCACCGATAGTCCGCCTATGGCATTGCCTTCGCATTCTACCGATGCTATTTTTTCGGCCGACTGTTTACGTAGGTCGCGGTATACACTGCCTTGTACTATAGGGAATAGTGTTTGCGAATAGTCGTATACGGGATCTGTTTCGCGAAAGCGTTTTACGCAGCGGTCGAGCCAACTGTGTGTTATGTGCATCGACTTTTTGGCATAGTTGTAGTCGCAAGGGTAGGGGGTACACTCATCAAAAGCCATAATGATGTCGCCTCCTATAACACGTTGTATGTCCATTACGCCTTCGGGAGTAAACAAATGTTTCGACCCGTCGATATGCGAACGGAACATTACGCCGTCTTCTTTCAATTTGCGGTTGTGCGACAAAGAGTATACTTGAAATCCGCCGCTGTCGGTAAGTATGGGTTTGTTCCAACCGTTGAACTTTTGCAGTCCGCCGGCAGCTTTAAGCACATCCAAGCCCGGACGAAGATACAAATGGTATGTGTTGCCTAATATTATTTTGGCTTTTACCTCGTCGGTAAGTTCGCGTTGGTGTACCGCTTTTACCGACCCTACAGTGCCCACAGGCATGAAAATAGGGGTAGGTATTACACCATGATCGGTGGTTATTTCGCCGGCTCGTGCTTTTGTCTGTATATCTGTTTTTATTGCTTTAAACTTCATTTTCAAATAAGAATGTTAGTAACATCGTTGATAAATCGTTCTAAATTCAACTGCAAAGATACAACTATTTTGGAAATATTTTTCTAATTTTGCAGTTGAAAATTTTATGCGATATGAATTTCTTTGGTACGATAATAGACACACTTACACTTGTTTTGCTAATAATACTGCTTATTAGCTTTGTATTGCTTTCGCTTTATTATGGCTTATTTTATCTGCGAATAGCACTCTATAAAGGTAAAAAGTATCCCAAAAATACAAAAAAACCGGGCGTTTCGGTGGTGCTTACGGTAAGAAATGAGTACGAAACACTGCGCGATAATCTGGTTTATTTGTTGGAGCAAGACTATCCCGACTTCGAGGTTATTGTTATAGACCACGTGTCGAAAGACTATACCGGATTTATTTTAAAGACATACAAAGAAAACTATCCAAACCTGAAAGTGGTGGAGTTTTTGCAAGATGTGAATATGTTCCAAAATAAGAAATTCCCCTTGTCTATCGGTATCAAGTCGGCACAAAACGATATTATATTGCTTACCGAATGCACTTGTGTGCCCAAAAGTTTTACCTGGATAAGCGAGATGATGGAAAATTATCGTCCCGACACCGATTTTGTGATGGGTTATAGCGGAGTGAAATCTCAAAAAGGTTTGTTGAACGCCTTTATACAATACGACAATTTGGCTTATACCGCATCATCGTTCGGCTATGCTTTGCTTGGCAATCCTTATACTGCTTGTGGCAAAAACTTGGCATACCGCAAATCGTTCTTCTTTCAAAAAGGCGGATTTATTAAACATTATCACATTCCTAATGGCGATGATGATATATTTGTAAATGAAAATGCTACTCGAAAGAATATGAGTGTATGTCTTACCAAGGATTCATACGTGTTGAGCGAACCCAAAACATCGTTTAAAGCATGGTGTCAACAAAAAAGAAAACGCGTGTCGACACAGATATTCTATTCCGCATGGGATAAAATATTATTGATGATTTATCCTTTGTGTGTGGCATTATTTTATGGTGCCATTGCCACTATTATGGCTACAAGTATCAGCATGGCAACACCTTTCTGTGTGTTGACATATCTGTTGGCAGGCGTTTTGGTGCTTAAGTTAGCTTGGCAGATATTCTGTTGCCACAAACTCGAACATAAGTTACAAGGAGGCAAAGTATCGTATTTTGCACCATTGTTTGAAATATATTTTGTGGTTATGAATACTATAATGTATATTTCTGCGTTAAAAGGCAAAAGTAAAAGATGGAAACAGTAAACATACAACTAACAGATAAGGCAGCACGCGATTACCGTTTGGTATGTCTTGCACGCGAGAATGGCGATGAAAAAGCATTTGCCGACTTGCTTAAGATATATAGGGAACCGTTGTATTTGATGTTGCTGAAGATGACCAACGACCCTGTGGAAGCCGACGACCTTACCATAGAGGCTTTTGGTAAGGCTTTTCGTTCGTTGCATCTTTACTCTCCAACCCATGCTTTCAGCACTTGGCTTTTTACAATAGCATCGAACAACTGTATCGACCACATACGCAAAAAACGTTTGCAAACGGTATCGATAAACAATGTTTATCCTCAGGATGATGAAAATCAAACCGAAATGCAAATAGAATCGAATGCACCAAATCCCGAGGAAGAGTTTATTACCGGTCAGCGTGTAAAGATAATGCGTGAGGCGGTGCAACTGCTAAAACCTCGCTACAAGAAGTTGGTAGAGATGAGGTATTTCGAAGAATTGTCGTACGAAGAGATATCGTTAAAACTCGGTTTGCCTATCGGAACGGTAAAGGCACAGCTCTTCCGTGCGCGCGATTTGCTATACAATCTGTTGAAAGACAGGAAGGATTTGATATAATTAAACATTGTAAATCTGTTGCCATGCAAAAGATTGTTTCTTCCTTCTTTATTTTATTTCTTTGCTTGTTATTTACAAATAATATTATTGCACAAAAGCGTGCCAAAGCCGAACCTTTCGACTTTGTGGGATTGTCGGTATCTATAGATGCGGGATGTGCTATACCCAACCAATCTACGGCCGCCTTTTACAATGGTACCAACGGCAACCAAAATACCATCGAACGAATACTGCACAGCCAGATGTTTGGACAAAATATATGGACCAATTTGGTAAACCAAGGCTTGATATCGCCATCGGCCATTACCGACTATACCGGGTTGCAGATAGTGGAACAGGCCAATACCGAATATACCATGGCATTGCAATTGGGCTTGGGTTTGCGATACGATTTTGTGAAACGCTTTGGTATGATAGCCCGCTTCGACCATATAAAACTTACTGCAAAGGGTATGTTTAATCTTTCGTCGGGGGCACCTACGTCGATATTGTCAAACAAAAACCAATATATTCCTTGTGGTATTTATGGCACCGAGTCGAGAACGTATATCGATTTGGGATTGTTTAAGAGCTTCTTCGTCAACGATAGTTGGCGCTTTGTGCTCGATTTTGGCTTGAATCTAAACAGTACCAAGGTCCTCTCCAACGATATAGAGATAGGAGGGAAGGAATATAGTATATTGGATGTATGGGGTGGCAATTCGCCAACTTATGGAATGCAGTCGTATGGCTATTATCAGTCGGGTATAGGCTACGGATTTTTTATCACTCCGTGTGTCGAGTATGTATTGCCCAATGCCATGGGCATCGATTTCGGTCTGTCGCTTTATTACATTAAGGTAAACATACCGGGATATGAAGAGTTTAAACCTCATTGTAATCTGTTTGTTCGGTTTTTAACCAATAAGTTATAGTATGATTTCGTTCCAAGATTTGTGTGCCGACAATAGTGCTTTTGCCCAAAGAGTGTTTGAGGAATCGTTTCCTATCGAGGAGCGACCGATGTTCGATACTATATACCTGCGTCCACGCGATATGTTTCATTTTAATGTCGTATATGCCACCGATAAGCCTATAGGTATATTTACTTATTGGAATTTCGGTAGTTGGCTGTATGTAGAACATTTTGCTGTGGCTGCCGAATATCGCAACCTTGATTATGGCACTCGAATTATGACTTCCTTTAAGCAGAAAACTTCCTTGCCCATAATCCTCGAAGTAGAAAAGCCCGATAGCGATATGGCTTTGCGGCGTATCAATTTTTATAAGCGTTTGGGCTTTGTGCTTAATGAGGGGATATCATATCTTCAGCCCTCGTATCACGAAGGTGGCGATATGTTGCCATTGGATATAATGTCCACTAGTCCATTGTCCGAAACCGACTTTGCTCCGATGAGGCAGATGTTGTACTCCTTTGTGTATTTAGTCGAGTTCTAAAAAGAACAAAGATAATACCTCTATCATAGATTTGCTTTTTAACAATTCGCAATGTGATGCTTTGTTTGCACCTTGCAATAGTGTATTATTGTATGGATGTGTTCTTTAGCAAAAGTCAGATTATATTGTTGTAAGAAAATCCTTTGTTATTCAGTTGTTTATATTTTGGATAATGTCTTATGGGTAATATGCCCGCTATATTTTGTTCTATATAGCACTAAGTAATTCAAAAATGGGTACCCATTTAGGGGTAAAATGGGTACCCATTTGAACAAAATATAGTACCCATTTCGGGAAAAATGGGTACCCATTTTTTTTGAGGGTGATATATAATAATAATTTAAAGGTGATTAACATTAATTGTTAAGAGGCAAATGGCATCTCGAAAGATGTAAAAAATAAAAAAAGCACGCCACCCGAAGGCGGCGTGCTTTATCCAAAAGCCAATAGCTAAAAGCCAAAGGCTAAAGGTTATCAGAGTTACTTCACAATAAGTTTGCGAGTAGTATTGAAGTTGTCGTTGTAGATATGTACGAAGTAAGCACCCTTAGCCAAGTTGCTAACGTCGATAGTTTTCACTAATTGACCGTTGCAGTTGATGGTTTCGGTTACTATCATACGTCCGTTCATGTCGGCTACTACAAATTCTACCTTACCGTTGATACCTTCTACAGAAATTGTAGCTTGAGTATTGGCAGGGTTAGGATAGATACTTACGCTTACATTGTCGTTAGCGGCAGTATTGATGCCTATGCCATCGGTAGTGAAGTTAACCTTAGTCCAAGCACTATAGTTGGATTCGCTGCAAACAGTACGAACGAAAGCATCGTAGCTTGTTCTCGATTCCAAACCTGTGATAGTGTAAGATGGAGTATTTTCAACGTCTACTATTGTAGCATCTTCGCCTACTATTGTAGCATCACTAGCCAAGCAGTATGCAACTTGCCATTTAGTTTCGTTGCCGGCAGCTGTCCATGTAATTGTAGCACCGCTTTCGGTAATATCGTTAGCAGTTACATTGCTTACAGGATTACATTCTTCTTCGGTAGTAGTGAATGT
>JAFZFU010000030.1 GCA_017555745.1 Bacteroidales bacterium | reverse complement strand
TTCATAAGTTGTTAACAAATAAAGATATACACATACTTGCATTTCCTCTATTTTTGTAGTATCTTTGCAAAAGAAACAGAGAAACTACTTTAAACCGAGAGTCAGTTGTACATCGGGGTTTCTCTATAACATTAAAATTTTATTTAAATGTTTAAATTAAAATCTATTCAAAGACCAATCACTAAGATTGGCACAAATGAAAAAGAACTGAAATATGTTCTACAGTTATTATCCTCTGGCCAAATAGGCGAGAAAGAGGTAGTGAATTTTTGTAGCAAACACACCAATGTTCCACAGGCAACAGTGAGAGCCGTATTGGATAGTTGCTGTCAAACTATCGAGTATCACCTCGCTTTGGGCTATAGTGTCAAACTCGGAGACGTAGGAATTTTCTATCCTACTATTTCTTACAAGGCTGTGGACGACAACACCAAGGCAGGTTTGGCACAGCTGGAAAAGGTAAACATCCGTTTTCGCCCCAATGTTTTGCTGACAGAGGCAGTGAACAAGGCCGAAAAAGAGTCTGTCGGTGTCTATAAAATAGTAGATTACGAAAAGGGATTCTACCAAGAAGTAGGCAGGAGAGAGTTGGGTGATGGTTCCGGCAACGGGGATAATACAAATGAAACACCTTCGGGTGGTACGGGCGGAGGAAATACTGATGCAGGAGGAGGTTTTGCAGGATAGACTTTGCCAACGTATGGGTTGTAAATAACCATTTTTGAGGCATCGATGATGTGTAGTCGATGCCTTTATTGTATATATAGGACAAAAAAACAATAAAATACTTATCTTTGAGACAAAATATGAGTTAAGGCAAAAAAGTTTTTGACTTAACTCAAAAAATATTTTGAGTTAAGTCGGCCAAATACGATGACTTAACTCGGAGAAAATTTTGAGTTAACTCAAAATTCCTGCATAGTTAACTTAGGCATGTCATCATACCTAACTCAGCCGAATCGAAAAGCCTATTCAAGCATACCTCCATCATAGTTTCATACCCAAAACCACCACACTTTTACACTGAAACTGCCATAGTTTTATTCACAAATCTGGTGTAATTTATGCTTAAATAGTTATCTTTTTGACTTTTTTTTGTGCGTCTAAAAAAATAATCGTACCTTTGCAAAATATTTTTAGGATAAATTTTGCAACAGAATATGGCAGGGATAAAATTTAATGAAGCAACACGAGTACAGATACCGTCAATGATTCATCTGACTAGGATTGGGTATTCATATTTTGGTAAACTTAATGAGGATATGAATGGTATTATTTATGACGGTGATACAAATATTCTATTACAAGTGTTTGAAAAACAATTTAAAAAATTAAATCCCACATACGAAGGTAATTATTTGCAGATACTTAAAGATATAAAGAAGGAGCTTAACGACGACGATCTTGGTCGAGGTTTTTACGATAGACTGAAATCTGTATCGCCAACTAAGCTGATAGATTTTGATAATCCGTTGAACAATACATTTCATTTTACAGCCGAATTTACTTGTAAAAACGGTTATGATGAGTTTCGCCCCGACATTACATTGTTTGTAAATGGCTTACCTCTTTGTTTTGTAGAAGTAAAAAAACCAAACAATCATGGTGGCATGCTTGCCGAAAGCAAACGAATGAATAAAGAGCGATTTCCAAATAAAAAGTTTCGTAGATTTATCAATATCACACAATTGATGATATTTTCCAATAATATGGAATACGATACTTCTGCAACTATTGTTCCAATACAAGGAGCTTTTTATTGCACCGGTGGGCGTAAATCTGTGCCGTTTAACTGTTTTAGAGAAGAAAACTATAGTCAGCAACCTATAGCTCCATTTTACAGAGAATATCCTTATGGTGATATTGACAAAGAATTGGAAAAGAAGATACTTAGCGATTACAACTGTCAAGTAATACATACTGCAACAGAATATCAAACCAATCTGAATACAAATACGCCTACCAATAGGATACTTACATCAATGTGCTCTCCTGAGCGGTTGTTATACATAATTAAATATGGTATAGCATACGTAAGGATGGAACGAGAAGTTGATGGTAGAATAGAATCGACGGATGAAAAGCATATTATGCGGTATCAGCAAATATTTGCATCGTTAGCCATACGACAAAAATTGTCAGAAGGGGTAAGATCGGGGGTGGTGTGGCACACACAAGGTAGTGGCAAAACAGCACTATCCTATCATCTTACCTATATGCTTAGCGACTACTTTGCACAACAAGACAAAGTAGCAAAGTTCTATTTTATAGTAGACCGCCTCGACTTGTTGGAACAGGCTTCAGAAGAGTTTGAAGCACGAGGTCTTGTAGTGAATACTGCCAATACAAAAGCTGAACTGATGGAACAGTTTCGCAACAATCAGGCTATGCAAGGTGTTGCAGGTCATGCCGAAATAACGGTGGTGAACATACAACGTTTTGCCGAAGATAAAGACAAAGTACGCATAAACAATTATGCTAACAATCTTCAACGTATATTTATCCTCGACGAAGCCCACCGTGGATATAAACCCGGAGGTTGTTTTCTTGCCAACCTATTTGATGCCGATACCAACTCCATAAAAATAGCACTCACGGGAACACCATTACTGAAAGATGAGCGTGCTTCGTGGAAAGTGTTTAATGGTTACCTACACTCATATTACTACGACAAATCTATTGCCGACGGATACACACGAAAGATTATTCGTGAAGATATCGAAACATCATACAAAGAACGCTTATCGGAAGTCTACGACTCTTTAAATACTTTGGTGCAAAAGAAGGATATACACAAAGCCGACATTATAGAACACCCGAGCTATGTAGAAGAATTGGGAAGATATATTGTTGATGACTTAAAGCAGTTTCGTAAAATTCAAGGCGACGACACTTTGGGAGGTATGGTTATTTGTGAAACTAGTAGTCAGGCACGAAAACTTTATGAATACTTTGAAGAACAATGGAAAAAACATCAACCCAACCCTCAAATGTTCAGATTGCCCGATGGAACAATGTTAGCAGCAGAACCGGTGATTTCATACCAAAATAAGTGTCGTCCACTGAAAGCCGGTCTTATACTACACGATACCGACGACAAAGAAACACGAAAGCAAATTGTAAAGGATTTTAAGAAGAATATGACTGTTGATATTCTTATTGTATTCAATATGTTGCTTACAGGTTTTGATGCTCCACGTCTGAAACGACTATACTTTGGTAGAAAACTAAAAGACCACAATCTGTTGCAAGCCATAACTCGTGTAAACAGACCTTATAAGGATATGAAGTATGGTTTCGTGATAGACTTTGCCGATATAAAGCGTAATTTTGATGAAACCAACGAGGCTTATTTGAAAGAACTAAGCCGATTCAACGATGCCGACGATACATCCGGCGAAATAATTACAGATACATTTGCTCAAATAATAGAAGATAAAGATGAGATTTTGAAACAAATGGCTCAAATAAAGCAAACCTTGTTTGAATACTCGTATGATAATGTTGAAGAATTCTCATCCGAAATTTCTACCAAAGAAGATAAAACGGTATTACTTGAACTAAAACATGCACTTACTGCAGCTAAAGATATGGCAAATATGGTGCGTACGTTTGGCGATGATGATATGAAAGAACAATTTGCTAAATTGGAGATATCAAAATTGCCACAGTTGATATCTGAAGTAAAACACCGAATAGATATAATAAACCAAAAAGAAGCTATCGAAACAGCCGAAGATACAAAAATGCTTATAAACGAGGCAATGAAAGACATTACATTCTCGTTTGCAAAAATAGGACAAGAAGAGATGAAACTGATTTCGGGAGGCGATGAACTGAAAGATAAATATAGGCAAGTGATAAATTTGTTTACAAATAATATCGATGATAGTGACCCCGAATTGATGCCCTTCAAAGAAGCTTTTATGATGAGATGTAAAGAACACGGATTTGTAATAGATTCTGTGGCCAAATTCAACGAAGAAACAAAAGCTATGGATGAAATATTAGAGCGTCTGCAAGATATACAGCGTCGCAATAATGCACTGATGAAGAAATACAACGGCGACGAAAAATTTGTAAGAGTACACAAACGAATAAGCGAAGAAAACAAAAAAAGAGTTGAGAAAAACCAACGACCTATGTTTTCGCTTCTAGACCACGAAATTATGGTTATACTGAAAATGATAAAAGAAGACGTAGACAATAAAGTGTATGACCGAAACAATATTTTGAAACAAGATGCGTATTTCAAAAAAACTGTTTTGACTGTTATAAGTAACTGTTTACATTCCATTGTAAATATAGATCCTCAAATGGACGATTATGAATTTATTTGCTCTAGAATATCGCAACAATATATAAACCAGTATAATGCCATATATAATTAATGATATAAATACATAGTTATGTCGACAATAAAAGAAAAAACCATACAACTTATAGATGCCCTTAAAGCCACTTGCCAAGCATACGGTATGGGCAACGATGGTAACGAATATAAGATTATAACACAGGTGTTTCTATATAAGTTTCTAAACGATAAATTTGGCTACGAAGCCAAGAATGCCAAAAGCGATATAGCACAGAAACTGCATAATGCCGAGAAATGGGAAACTGCTTATACCGAACTCTCAGACAACGAACGCATGTTGCTACAATGTGCAATACCGCCCGATGTACCTATATTGGAGCCATATCATCTTATATCGTATCTTTGGAATCAACAATCAAAAGGTGATTTCGACTCAATATTCGATAATACTATGACTGATATTGCCGATAAAAATGCCGAAATATTTTCGACCAAAACAACCGGCAACACCTCTATAAAATTGTTCGAAAGTCTTACCAATAATGTAACTGACAGTTCGATGCGTGCCGACTTTGCTCGAGCATTGATAGATAAGTTGGTAAATTTCTCGTTTGAAGAAGCATTTGCTCAAAGCTACGATTTCTTTTCGAATATATTCGAATACCTAATAAAAGACTACAACACTGCCGGCGGTGGAAAGTATGCCGAATATTATACTCCTCATGCCATAGCTTCTATTATGGCTCGATTGTTGGTAGGCAATAACTCTAATTTGCATAATGTAGAATGTTACGACCCATCGGCAGGAACAGGTACTCTGCTGATGGCATTGGCTCATCAAATAAGTGAAGACAAATGCACTATATTCTCACAAGATATATCGCAGAAGTCAAACAAGATGTTGAAACTAAATCTTATTCTAAATAGCCTTGTATCATCGTTGGACAATGCCATACAAGGTGATACACTTACCACTCCATATCACAAGAGCGACGATGGTCAACAGCTACGCCAATTTGATTTTGTGGTAAGCAATCCCCCTTTTAAAATGGATTTCTCGGATACACGCGAAAAAATCGCGGCTATGCCGGCTCGTTTTTGGGCAGGTGTGCCGAAAGTTCCGGCAAAGAAAAAAGAATCGATGGCAATATACACTTGCTTTATTCAGCATGTTATCAATTCATTGAAGAAAACAGGTAA
Organism: Bacteroidales bacterium; assembly: GCA_017555745.1. Lineage (GTDB taxonomy): Bacteria > Bacteroidota > Bacteroidia > Bacteroidales > P3 > HGM05376. The sequence continues at coordinate 37,647 of JAFZFU010000030.1, read as the reverse complement.
AGGTGCTATAGTTATTCCTACAGGTTTTATTACAGCAAAAAGCGGTATCGAGCACAAGATTTTGAAAAATATAGTGGATAAAAAAATAGTGTGTGGTTGCATCTCGATGCCAAGTAATGTGTTTGCAAATACTGGTACAAATGTAAGTGTACTGTTCTTTGATAAGTCCGCTTCTGCCGAAAAGGTTATATTGATTGATGCAAGCAAATTGGGTGAAGAATACAAGGATGCCAACGGCCTTAAAAAAGTACGTTTGAGAGATGATGAAATAGAACGAATAGTTGCTACATTTTTGAATAAGGATGCTGTAGAAGATTTCTCAGTTGCTGTAACCTACGATGATATAAAAGAGAAAGGCTATTCGCTTTCGGCAGGACAATACTTTGATATAAAGATTGAATATGTAGATATTACAGAGGAAGAATTCAATCAACGCATGACTGAATATAAAAATACCCTTACACAACAATTTGAGGAAAGCCATCGCTTGGAGACTGAGATAATGAAGCAATTGGATAGTTTAGGTTTTAATAACGTAACTCGCTAATTTTGTATTGATATGGAAAATAACAAATCACTGACCAACCAATATAATCAAGCCGCCGAAGCAATTAAGACTGCCATATTACAAAGCCAATATGAAGCTGCTAAGGGCGTGAATCGTGTACAACTGGCATTATATTATGGTATAGGTAAATTTATATCTGTCAAAACCCGTAAAGGTGTATGGGGAACAAGCGCCTTGCAGACCATTAGCGATAAGTTACGTAAAGATCTTCCCGGACTTCGTGGCTTTTCTGCAAATAGTTTGAAGAACATGCGTAAGTTCTACGAAAATTGGACGATGCTTGATGCTGCTAATACTACTGCAGATTCTAATTCGACAATCGTAAATGTCGATTCTGAAGAAGAAACTAATTCGACAATTGCAATTGTCGAATTGGGAGGAGGTGAAAATGTTATAGAAGTTGGTGCTATGCACATTCAAGAACTTAATGATTTTCCCGTAGAAGACTTTTTCAGAGTACCGTTTACTCATCATATACGAATTATTGAAGGAACAAAGGATATAAAGGCTCGTTATTATTATATACATAAGACCGCAGAAGAACACTTGCAAGTTGATAAGTTGACATCTCTTATCAAAGCTGAGGATTATGTGCATTGTGATAAGATGCCAAGCAACTTCCCCAAAACAATATCAGATGCATCCTTGGCTCGTAAAGCCGTGATGATGTTCAAAGATGAATATTTGCTCGACTTTATCAATGTTGAAGAAATAGGAGAACGTGATATGGCAGATGTTGACGAGAAGGTGGTCGAGCAGAAAATCGTGGAAAACATCAAGAAGTTTATTATGACTTTTGGTAATGATTTCGCCTTTATTGGCAATCAATATCACTTAGAAATACATGGCGTAGAGCATTTCCCCGATTTACTTTTCTTTAATAGAGAATTGAATTCAATGGTTGTTGTAGAACTGCAAACCGGAGAGTTCAAGACATCTTATCTTGGTCAACTGATGGGCTACTTGTCAATTCTTGATGCAAAAGTGAAGAAACAGCACGAAAATCCATCTATAGGCATTGTGCTATGTAAGTCGGCCAATAAAGAATATGTTGAGTTTGTCATTCAAGACTACAATAAACCTATGGGTGTTGCAACCTATACTACATCCGAGGAAATGCCGGAAAAATTAAGAAATGCTTTGCCGGATATCGAGGAGTTAAAAAAACTTTTGTAGTATATTAGGTTCATATAGATATGCAGAATAGAAGAGAATTAGAAGATAAGATATCAAAGTTAGCGGAGACTTTGTCGAGTACTCAAGAACGTGCAGTTATTGAATACACACCATTGGTTAATGACGTTTGCAACAGGAAGGCTACAGAAGATGAGGTGGACAATCTTCTAACTTGGATGTTTGATTTTGTGGGGAATGATAAAATGCTGTTGCTTTTCAAGAAAGTATGTCGTGCTTATTTTTACACATATCCGGAAACTGTGGCTTTCTATATTTTAGAATACCGCAGACACTACGATAGGGAGAGCCTAAAGGGTACAAAATACGAATATCTTCTTGAGGAGGATAAAGAACTGTATGAAGATTTATAAGAGGGAATTATGATGGATATTATGATTCAATGGGCAACTTTGCTAAGCCCGATAATTAGTGTGATTGCGATAATAGTTGCTTTGTGTATTGCACGCAGTTCATCAAAGGATGCACAAAAGCAAATTGATGCAATTCATAATCTGCTGGATGTTTTTATTGCTGCCAATAATCTTGATATTGTAGAGGCTCAACGAAAATGCCAAAGTCAGCTGACGGAACTAGATAAACGGATAAAGGATGCTAAAGAGGATCTCGAAACAGAGCATTATCCATTTTTCGGTAGAGGGGCTCGAATTGACGATATTGAAGCAATAGAGGGACAAATTAAAAGGAAAGAGTACTTGGATGCTTTATTGCACCAACGTAAGGAACTGGTGGTTAATCTCGCCTTGATTGACAATTATATAAAGAAGGTAACGAAATAGATATGGAATTGAAGAAATATAAAATAGGTGATATATTAGAATTACAACGTGGATATGATCTTACCTCTTCGCAGATGGAAGATGGCGATGTCCTCGTAGCTGGTTCTAATGGTATTATTGGAACTCATAATGTTGCTCGTGGTAAAATGCCTTGCATCACTGTCGGTCGAAGTGGCAGTGTCGGGAAAGTACATTTTTATGATCAACCGGTATGGGCTCATAACACATCTTTGTTCGTGAAGGATTTTAAGGGTAATGATCCTAAATACCTTTTTTACTTTTTAAGGAATTTGCACCTTGACGAAATTTTTGGAAAGAGTAGCAGTGTAGTACCATCCCTAGATAGGAAAGTCGTTCATACTATGAAAGTCCCATTTCAAGATGACGTTAACAAACAAAAAGATGTTGCAGATGTACTCTCGTTGTTAGATCGGAAGATAGCCCTTAATCGTGCGATAAATGATAATTTAGAGGCGATGGCAAAGCAACTCTACGACTACTGGTTTGTGCAATTTGACTTTCCGAATGAGGAGGGCAAGCCATACAAGTCAAGCGGTGGAAAGATGGTCTGGAATGACAAGTTGAATCGTGAGATTCCAGAGGGTTGGGAAGTATGCGACTTGTCAGATTATCTCCATGTTATTACAGACAGAGTGCCTGTAAGTGCAGTAAATGAAAATACGAAATATGCGCCAATTGAAGTGTTGCCAAGAAAAAAAATGAGTTTCAATGAATGCGCACCAATTGAAAATGCTGTTAGTGGATTATGTGCTTTTCAAAAGAAAAATATTCTCTTGTCTAATAGAAGAGTTTATTTCCATAAGGTGTGTATTGCTGCATTTGATGGAATAACAAGAGATACCGTTATCGTTTTAAGTCCAGATAGTAAAGATCTGTTAGGATATGCATATCAACTTGTTAATGACGATATGTTTATTGAGTTTGCTACTAGACATTCATATGGGTCAGAGCAACCTGTATTAAGTTGGGAGTCCGCAAAAATATACAAAGTATTAAAACCAAACTTTAATCTTGATGTTGCATACAGCGAACATATGAGTTCTTTGATCGATCGGGTTATAAATAACGAGTTGGAAATTGCAAATCTTACTAAGCAACGAGACGAGCTGTTGCCATTGCTAATGAATGGGCAAGTGTCGGTAAATTAAATAGTAATATAACTATCGGCTCTGCATATATGCACAATATATTCAAAGCCGATATTACAAAAGCGTTGCAATGGTGTTGCAACGCTTTTCTTTAATACAACAAATCGGTATTTATTTTTTATCAAACGCAATACTTTATTCTTAAACCTTTCTCCCCGTTGGTGGTTATTAAGGATGGTTTTTATATCGGTAAAGAGTTATGGAAAAGAAAAGCGAAAATATGATACCGGCCAGAGTGGCATTTATCCCTTTTGTGGTTTTGCTTCTTATGCTGGTCTTTGTTATCCGTTATTTTGGCGATACGGCTTTAGAGGGTGCAAGTCAGGTGTCGCTTTTGGTGGCATCGGCGGTGTGTGTGGCTATATCTATGATTGCATACAAAGTGCAGTGGCATGTGCTCGAAACTTCGTTGGTGGACGGTGTGCGTAATGTGTCGTCGGCTATAGTTATGCTATTGCTTATAGGCGGTATCAGCGGCACATGGATGCTTAGCGGCGTGGTGCCTTCGCTTATATATTATGGTCTGCAAATCATTCATCCGAAGGTGTTTTTGCTTACGTGCTGTGTTATAAGTGCGTTGGTGTCGGTGCTTGTGGGTAGTTCGTGGACCACCATAGCCACCATAGGTATAGCGCTTGTGGGAATAGGGCAGAGCCAAGGTTTTGAGCCTCATTGGATAGCGGGCGCAGTAATATCCGGTGCCTATTTTGGCGACAAGATATCGCCACTATCTGATACCACTATTCTTGCATCCTCGTCGGCCGGTGCCGAACTTTTTCCGCACATACGTTATATGCTTATCACTACGGTGCCGGCTTTCGTGGTAAGTCTGCTTATATTTTTTGTGGTGGGTTTTCGTACCACAGCCGCCGACGACAGCATGATAGCCGATTTTTTGCAGGCCTTGCAAGGCAGTTTCAATATCTCGCCATGGTTGCTTATAGTGCCATTGCTTACGGGGGTGCTTATCGCTTTCAGGTTGCCGGCTCTAATTACTTTATTCTTTTCGATGATGTTTGCAGTAGTTGCCATGTTGCTTGCTCAGCCTCAGATAATTCAAATAATTACTTATAGTAATGGTTTATGTTTTGCCGACGGCTTTGTGGCCTCTTTTAAGGCCATATACGGCCATGTGGCTATAGATACGGGCAATGATATGCTAAATACTTTGGTAACCACCAGAGGCATGACCGGAATGCTAAATACTATATGGCTTGTTATCTCTGCCGTATGCTTTGGCGGTGTTATGCTTGGCAGCGGAATGATACACAGCATCACTCAGATGATAATACGACATATCCGCCGACGTGCCGCTGTGGTATCGTCGACGGTGTTTACGGGTGTGTTTTGTAATATCTGCCTCGCCGACCAATATCTTTCTATTATCCTTACCAATAGTTTGTTTAAAGACTTCTACGAAAAGAAAGGCTACGAAGCTCGCCTTTTGAGCCGATCCACCGAAGACTCAGCCACCGTTACCGGTGTGCTTATCCCGTGGAATTCCTGCGGAATGACGCAGGCCACCATACTAAACGTGACCACACTGTCGTATCTGCCATATTGTTTCTTTAATATCCTAAGTCCCATTATGTCTATCGTGGTGGCTGTGGTAGGATACAAGATAAGAGTAAGGAATTAAAAGGAGGGCTTTCTTTTCGGTGTAGGCCTACACGGCAACCTCCGGCTTTTGCTTATTGTATTATCTGATATGCCGGAGTGTTGTTGTCGTTTATGGGTTGGTAGTATGTGTCGTTGTAGTAGTAATATATCAATCCGTTGTTGTTTATTTCTTGGGCATCGCTTGGCAGATTGTATACTATGCATCCTATAGGTGGCGATACTATGATGTAGGCATTGTTTTGTTTTTGATAAAAAGTGCCGTTGTAGTAGTAATATGTATTGTTGTTGTACGTAAGCATTACGCTGTTTTGCGGAATGCCTGGCACTGCATAACCTATAGGAGGTGTTATGGTTATATATCCATCGGTGTTTTGTTGATAAAAAACACCATCGTTGTAATATATGGGTTGTGCTTGAGTAGTGGCGTTTTCGGCTATGGCTGTTGCCACTGTGGCGGCTGCAATGGTAGATACTATGGTGCCTATAGGTATCCAATTGACTCCCCAATTATATACATGAGGGTGATGAAACCAATATCGTTGATGATAGGGATTGAAATAAATAGGACGCGGCGGCCGATACGACGGATGTGGCGGATGGTAAGCAGGACGTGGCGGCCGACCGATGTTGTGAGATGGCGGCCGGTGTATTGCCGGCGGCCGAGGGTTGAGTGGTCGTTGGGGTACGCGTTGAGTGGGCAGTACTCTTTGACGTGCCTGTCCACGGTGTCCACGATAGGTTTGCGTATGGCTCAATGCCGGTAGTACAGCAAACGCTATTATTGCTAAAAAATATTTGTTTTTCATGGCTTATTGGGTTTAATTATTCACTATTTTGTAATACATCATTCCATAGACGTATAAGGGTTGGTAATATGTGTTGCCATAGCGGAAAAGGATATCGCCATTGCCGTTGTTTTGCATTATCGAGTTGCGTGGTATTTCGCTTAAAATCAATCCTACGGGTGGCTTAACCGTAGTGTAATAGTTGTTTTGGTTTTGGATAAAGAAGTTGCCCGAATAGTAGTAATATGTTACGTTGCGATATGCTACCTTTCGGGCGTTGTAAGGAACATCGGGTACGGTATATCCTATAGGTGCGGGCACTACCACATATCCGCCTTGGCTGTAGATATAAAAAAGTCCTTCGCCATAGTAATATTGTGTGTTCGAAGCCATGTTTGGCGGTGTGGCTATGGGCACAATATTGTCGAGCTTGTCTTTGTCGAAAAAGCGCCCTATGCTTGCCTCTTTATATACCTCTTGTTTTTGATGTCGATGCCACCATAGCGAGTGAGGATAGGCATTGCATGTGATATAGTATCCCCCTTCGCCTTGGCACCAAGGCTCGCACTGCGATATGCATTTGATAGGCAAAGATATTGCCGATAGCAAAACGATATGACAAAAAATATGTTTCATATATACTTCCTTTGTAGTTGGATATGAAACATAAAAAGAAGCACTTTGTTTGGAAACGTATTCTTAAACAAAGTGCTTGTGTTGTATTATTTCTTCTTGGTTGGCTTGTTTATCAATGCCACTGCCTCGTCGAGTGTTATCATTAGCGGATCGAAGTCTTTTGGTATCTTGTAGTTCTTCTTGCTGTGTGTTATGTATGGGCCGTATTTCCCTATGTTCACAACCACGTCTTCGTCTTTATATCCACCCAAAGACTTTGGAAACTGAGCTTCAAGTTCTTTTTTCTTGGCTTCGGCTTTGAGCTTTGTCTTTATGATTTCGACACAACGTTCTTTAGTTATACTATATGGGTCGTCGGTTTTATCGAGCGAGAAAAACCTACCATCGAATCTTACGTATGGACCGAATTTTCCTATCGAAACCACAAGTTCTTTGTTGTCGAGTGTTCCTACGTTGCGTGGCAATACAAACAATTCCAATGCTTCTTCCAATGTTATTGTTTCTATGCTTTGTCCGCGTTTCATCGAGGCAAACGAAGGTTTGTCGTCGGTATTGGATTCACCTATTTGTATTATGGCACCATAGCGACCTATCTTAGCGTATACGTTTTTGCCTGTTTTGGGGTCGATACCTAATAGGTGTTCGCCACTTGTGCGTTTAGAGTTTTCTTTGGTTTGAAGTATGTTTTCGTGGAACGGATAGTAGAACTCCGATATTACATTTCTCCATTCTTTGTTGCCCAACGCTATATCGTCGAAGTCTTTTTCAACGATGGCAGTAAAGTTGTAGTTCATGATATTGGAGAAGTGTTCCACCAAGAAATTGTTAACTATAAATCCTATATCGGTAGGGAATAGTTTACCCTTTTCGTATCCTGTTTTTTCTTTCTTTGTGGTCTTTGTTATATCGCCTTTCGATAATGTCATCAACGAATAGTTGCGTTCGCTGCCTTCGCGGTCTTCTTTTGCCACATATTCTCTTTTTTGTATAGTGGAGATAGTTGGAGCATAGGTCGAAGGACGTCCAATGCCTAAGTCTTCCATCTTTTTAACGAGGCTGGCTTCTGTGTAGCGTGCCGGATGTTGTGTAAAACGTTCGGTCGACTCGCAGGTGTTCAAAGCCAATGTTGTTCCCTCTGCCAATGGAGGTAGCATGTTTTCTATATTCTCGTCTTGTTCGTCGTCGGTCGACTCCATGTATACCTTTAAGAAACCGTCGAATAATACCACTTCGCCATTAGCCACAAACTTTTCTTTTCGTGACGAGATATTGATGTTGATAACGGTTTTCTCGATTTCGGCGTCGCTCATTTGTGAGGCAATGGTACGTTTCCATATAAGTTCGTACAAACGTTTTTGCGAAGCGTCGGCGTTTATTGTTTGAAATGCCAAGTTGGTGGGGCGTATGGCTTCGTGAGCTTCTTGCGCTCCTTTGGTCTTGGTTTGATATTTGCGGGTCTTTAAATATTCTTTACCATATATCTTGGTTATTTCTTCTTTGGCCATGCCGAGAGCCAAGGTCGAAAGGTTTACCGAGTCGGTACGCATGTAGGTAATAAATCCGTTTTCGTATAGTTGCTGAGCCACTTGCATGGTGCGGGCTACCGAGAAACCTAACTTACGGCTGGCTTCTTGTTGTAGAGTAGAGGTGGTAAATGGTGGCGCCGGTGCTTTTTTGGCAGCTTTCTTTTCTACGCTGTTAACTACGAAGGTAGAATCTTTGCAACTTTCGAGAAATTCCAATGCATCGGCTTCGTTGTCGAAACGTTGTGACAATTCGGCTTTCAATGTCTTCTTTTCGTTGGGTATGTCGAATATTGCAACGGTTTTGAAATACGATTGCGATTTAAAGTTGCGTATCTCTTCTTCGCGTTCCACAATAAGTCTTACAGCCACACTTTGTACACGACCTGCCGACAACGATGGTTTTATTTTGCTCCATAGTATGGGCGATATTTCGAAACCCACAAGGCGGTCCAATACACGGCGTGCCTGCTGTGCGCTTACCAAGTTCATATCTATCGAACGGGGTGCGCTTATGGCGTTTAGTATAGCTGTTTTGGTAATTTCGTTGAATACTATACGTTGTATTTTATCATCATTTAGTTTTAGTGTTTCTTTTAAATGCCATGCTATGGCCTCTCCCTCGCGGTCTTCATCGGATGCCAACCATACCATATCGGCTTTCGATACTGCTTTCTTTAAATCTGTAACTAATTTTTGCTTATCGTCGGATATTATGTATTCCGGCTCAAAGTTGTTTTCTATGTCGATACCCATTTCGCTTTTTGCCAAGTCGCGGATATGTCCATAGCTCGATTTTACTTCATAATCTGCACCTAAAAACTTTTCGATGGTTTTGGCTTTTGCAGGAGACTCTACTATTACTAAATTCTTCGGCATGTATTGTAATATTTAGTTTTTTGATATTGTTTATCTTTTTCTTAGTTTTGTGTAATACTTCTATTTATCAATTTATTAACGCATAGAAGATATTATTTTTAATATCACTTTGATTTTGCAAAGTAACATATAATTTTTCTAATTTGGGACAGAAAAGTGATATTTTTTTATCCTTTTGCTTATAAAGCGCTGATTATTAGAAATATTTTTTTTGCTTAGCTTTGCGATATGGCTTTGTCGAATATTTCAACAAATTGTTTGGCTTGCAATTCTCGCGAAAACTGTTTTACGTATTGCCAATCGGCATTGCATGGAAGCCAACCCAGAACTTTCCATTTGTTGTAGCTTTCTTCTAAATAGTTTTTGATGTCGGCTTCGTTGTCGAAGGTGTATCCCGACTTCGATTGTGCTATTATTTTGCCTATCGGGCCGTCCTTTTCGGGAACGCACAGCACCTGTCTTTTCATGGCCATGTATTCGTATAGTTTGGTAGTCATTACGCCATGGGTGTTTTGGGCGGCAACCAATATCAGCAATACATTGCTATGTGCCAATATATTCGGTATCTCGGCTGCCGATACCCAATCATATATATGTACATAGTCTTCGATATTATATCGTGCCGCTGTTTTTGCAAGATATATTCGGCTTACATTGTCGGTGTAAAAGTTTATGCAAAATGTTTCAGGCTCTATCTTGTTTTCGGTATGTAGGTGCTGTATGGCTTGGAAGAATAGTTCTGGGTCTCGCGAGCCCACACAATCGGTGGGTGCCACACTGCCGGTATAGGTAATGGTAAACTGCGATGTGCGTTCTTCGCTACGGGGCGAAAACAGCTCTTCGTCGAAACCATTATATATTAAATGTGTATTGGCGTTGTGTTGCGATAGGTATTCTCGGTGCCATTCTGATATCGTTGTGGTGGCGTACGATTTGCCAATAAGTTTGTTGCGTTGTTTTATTTGTGCTTTTCGCAGCAGTCCGCCTAAGCCTTTGGTGCTATACACGTATGGGTCTTGTTCGTAAATGTCTCTAAAATCCAATACTATCGGCATGTTTAGCTTTTGCGATACTTTGTAGGCACAATTCATTGGAAAGAAACTTGCTGTTGAACATACCACTATATCGAACTTTTTGTCGGCAATGCTCTTCATTATATATTTGTACATCTTTTGGTCGTATATGCTCCAGGTGCATCCACCCAAAAAACGTCCGCCTATTTCTATTATCAGTCTGTTGGCCCCATGATGTTGGCAGTATGTAGGCATGGCCACCTCTTCGGCTTCAACATATCCCACCAAGTTGTCGAACTTGTTTATCTTGCTTGGATGCCGTATCGAAAACACTTGGGCACTCCATCCCAATGTTTTGAGGTATTTGGCAAGGTAGCCCATGCGTGGCGCAAACGATGGTGGAAAATGGTCCACTATAAAAAGTGCTTGTTTCATACTGTTTACTTCAATAGGGTTATTATTTTTGTATATAATTCTTTCCATCCTTTCCAATGGTAGTTATCGAAACTCGAATTATGAAATAATATTGTTATAGGTGTATTATATTTTTTGCATATGTTTATGTAGTAGACGTATGTTTTCTCTGTTTCGGTCATTGTAAGGTTTTGGTTGCGAATGCATGTGTCCATAATTATGAGTGGACATTCTTTTACGTTCAGTTCTTTTCGGTTTAGGAAGTCGAATACATTAAATTTGTTTCCTGTTCCGCATCTGAAGCCGGTATGGTCGGGGTAGCCCAAACTGCTGTCTTCGCCAATATTGTTTTGCTCTAATATATTAAATGTATATGGTACTTCTATTTGTAAGAAATGTTGTCGGCATAGTTTTATTGTAGTGTCGCTTGTTTTTTCGAGGGCTGTTTTTTGTTCGTGCCATCTGTCGGCGGCGTTGTAGGTGTTATATCCGGGGTGGAAACCTATAATATGTTGTCGTTGTTTTATTTCGGCTATCAGTTTGCCGAATTCCTTTTTATGCAGATAGCCGTTGTGTGCGAAGTGTTCGGGTCTATAGTCGGCGGCCATAAAGTAGAAAGTAGACTGCAGATCTATACTTTCGCTTTGTGTCATCAAAAAATCGTAGGTGTTTACAGTGTCGGTATATGGTGGCAGCAAGCGCGAGAGTGCAAGTTTTATATCGCGACGTTTGACTATGTCGCCTATTATCGATTTAAGTCGCGAATTGGATTGCAGTATGTCTATGTCGTGTGTTATGTGGCATTCGAATTTGTTTTCAGCCCTGTTGCCATCAAAGTTTAGGTGCTTAAGCATATTCCATATTATGGTGGCATATTCGTTTACTATGGGGCGGTGTAAGAAGTTGTATCTGTAGGCCACGCTGTCGTTGCCCAAAAAGCGGTTGTGTCGGTCGCGGTTTTTGTGACAATATTCTTCCCAACGGCTCAGCATAAAATATGCCGACGCAATGATATCTATACCACATATAATATTATTGTCGCTTATCAGGCATTCGTCGTCGCCATACAAAACGGGTGTGCTCTCTTCGGGCGAAAAAATATATGAAAAGTAGTTCGGTTTGGCTATGTTTTGTGCCGAAAGATAGGAAAGCGGTTGGGTATGACGGCCGAAAAAATGATCTTTTATGCAAATACGTTTGTTGTCGAAACAGATATAAGTGTCGGATATTCCGCTATCGGATTGGATAGTATAGTCCAAGCCTAATATGTTTTTTATCAGAACTTTTAGTGTGTATAGTCGTTCTTCTGTATTGTTGGTGGGTATATGTATTGTCAGTTTGTTTTTCATGTCCGGACATAGATTGTATTATTCGGCAAAGGTACAATTTTTTTTCGTAACAGACTGCCGTAGGACAAAAATATTTGTCCGTTGTGCTTATTTTTTGCCGGTAGCTGCAAGTTTTTAGGCTTATGTGGTACATAATTAGCGATAATAAAACTATTATGGAATACGAAATAATACAGGTAATACTAAATGGTGACAAACAGAGATATGCCGATATTGTGGACCGCTATCAGCAGTTGGTGGCCAATTTGTGCTACAAGCTGGCAGGCGATAGCATTGATGTGGAAGAAGCCACTCAGGCTGTGTTTGTAGAATTGTATTTTTCGTTGCCGAGGTTTAAATTCGAATCAAAACTGAGTACCTATATATACAGGATAACGCTGAATGTGGTGTGTAAGATATTGAAGAAGAACAAGAGGTATATAATCCTGAATAGTGATGTAGAGGAGAATTACAGCACTTCTTCGCTCGACGAAGAGATGATAAATAACGAGAGAATGAAGCAATTGCATTCGGCAATAAATAAACTAAAATACGAACAAAAGGTTGCTCTAACACTACATTGCTTCGAAGATATGTCGTACAAAGAGGTGGCAGAGGTGATGGATGTTAGTCTGTCGAAGGTGGAAACGCTTATATTCAGGGCCAAAAAGAATTTGAAAAAGATACTTACAGAAAAATAATAAGGCTATGAAATGTGAAGATTTTTTGAAACAATGGCAGTGTGGCGATACGCTGACCGATGATATGAACAAGCACTTGCTTGAGTGCAAGCATTGTGCCGAAAAGCTAAACGACTACAACGATGCGTTGGGATATATCAAAGAAGGTGGTTGCCCCACCAAGGTTGATGTCGTTGCAACGGTGATGCAACATATTTGCAACGCCGAAAATATTGCAACTCCCAAGCCAAAGAAAACTACTTTTAAATATATAGCTGCACTATCGGCATCGATGGCTGCAGCATTGGCTTTGGTGTTGCTGCTGAAAAACCAAGCAGTGTATGCCGACAATATAGAGCAACAAAACGAGGCTATAGCAGGTATGTTTGACGATGTGTATGGTTACGATAACAATAATCAACACTTGTCGTACAACGAATTGGACGCAATAGAATATTTTCTCGAAAATTACGAAGAATAAATTAATTGTCTAACATAAATACTTCTATTATCATGAAAAGAAACTTTTTAATTATTGTAGGAATATGTTGTTTATTTCTGTTTGAAGGACGGCTAAATGCCCAGAAAGTATCTAAAGATGATTTCCATTATATGTTTAAACCATACGAAGAGCAGATAGAAACGATGCTTACAAATCTTACGGATAGTCAGCGTGAAGCTCTTCACAAACTTGCTAAAGAGAACAGAGAATATATGGAAAAACACAGAAGAGATGTGAATAAACTCCAAAACTCAATAGAATTACTATTGGCAAAAGATGGCGATAATTCAGAGATACTTTTTCCGCTGATAGAAATGAAAGCCGAGCTTGAAGCCGAAAAAGAGAAGAATTTGTACAGAGCAAAGCTGAAGATAGATTCGATACTGACGGCCGAACAACGTGAGAAAATGAAGTCATACGAAAAGAAAATGAAAGAAAAGTTCAGAGAACACCGCGAAGAGTTTGAAAAAAAGATGCGTGAAGAACGTAGAGAAAAAGCAACAAACGATAAATCCGAAAAAAGAGGCAATTGAAATATGTAATAATGTTATAAACCTAATGTTTTTGTTTTGTTACGTGAGAGAGAGTATGTTACCCTAAGGGTAGTCGCTCTCTTTTTTTTTGTTTCGGGGCGTTTTGATTTCCGCTATAGGGAAATTGGCGATAAGCAATCCGTTGGGCTGAAGTGCCGGAAGTCTGCCTCAAAAGGTTATTACCTCCGCCATAAAACTTATTTTTACCCTCACTAATTCTATATCCCAAACTTTGGGATAAATATCCCAAGCTTTGGGACGAATATCCCAAACTTTGGGACGAATATCCCAAGCTTTGGGATATACTTTTGCAGGTGTAAAAATACATTTTACCCCACCTGTTATAAACTTTTTTATGTAGGGTGTTTCAATCTTATATCCGGTAGATAATAAACATATCGGCTGTTATTGGTTGCCACTGCACTAACTTGTTTATCACATAGATAAAAGAAAGCAGAGATAGTTATCAACTATTTTTTGATATATTTTCGTGATTTTAGTGCCGAATACTTGGCAAACTAACCAAAAAAATCTTATCTTTGTTTTTTGATAGAATAGGATAGGTTTTGTCTAATGTTTTGACAACTAAATGCTTGTTTGCTTTTAGCGGTTTCGGGTAGTGGGCAAAATGTATTTATTTTGTCGTATCGGTGTCGTCTTTTGCCCTGTGGGTAGGCCGATAAACTAAAAATAAGATAGAAATAAAATACTAAATAATATGAACGGAGTAAGACGTATTTACGTAGAAAAGAAATCCGATTATGCCGTTAAGGCAAAGGAGTTGTTCGAAGAAATGAACAATTATTTGAATATCAAAGCTGATAAAGTGAGAGTACTTAATAGGTATGATATCGAAAATATTTCGGAGGAAACATATCGCAAAGCATTGGTAACAGTGTTTTCGGAACCACCGGTTGACGATGTTTACGAAGGAGATTTTCCAAAAAATGATGGCGACTTTGTGTTTTCGGTAGAGTTTTTGCCCGGTCAGTTCGACCAACGTGCCGACTCGGCTGAACAATGTGTAAAACTACTAAACGAAGAGGAATCGCCTATAATAAAAACCGCTGTAACATACGTTATTTCGGCTGTTTTGACCGATAAGCAAAAGGAAGATATAAAAGCTTATTGTATCAATCCGGTTGATTCGAGATTTACAAGCGAGGTGAAACCCGAAACTTTGGAAACTAAGTTCGACGACCCCGATGATGTTGCTATAGTAGATGACTTTAAGGATATGCCCGAAACAGAGTTGAAAAAACTTTACGACTCGCTTTCGTTGGCTATGACATTTAAAGATTTTATACATATCCAAAACTATTTCAGAGACGAAGAAAAACGCAATCCTTCGATGACCGAAATACGTGTGTTGGATACTTATTGGAGCGACCACTGTCGCCACACCACTTTTGCCACCGAACTTAAAAACATTACCTTAGACGAAGGCTATTACAAACCTCTTATCGAAAAAGCCTTTGTAGAATATCTTAACGACCACAAAGACCAATACGTTGGTCGCAACGATAAGTTTGTGTGCCTTATGGATATGGGTACTTTGGCTGCCAAACGCCTTAAAGCTATGGGCAAACTAAACGACCAAGAAGTGTCGGACGAGATTAATGCTTGTAGCATAGTAGTGCCTGTAACCATCGACGGAGTGGAAGAAGAATGGCTTATCAGCTTTAAAAACGAAACACATAATCACCCTACCGAGATAGAACCTTTCGGAGGTGCTGCCACTTGCTTGGGCGGTGCCATACGCGACCCCCTTTCGGGACGTTCGTATGTATACCAAGCCATGCGTGTAACAGGTGCTGCCGACCCCACTTTGCCTATGGATAAAACCATGGAAGGCAAGTTGCCTCAACGCAAAATAGTAACTGTGGCTGCTCACGGCTATAGCTCTTACGGCAACCAAATAGGTTTGGCCACCGGTTTGGTAAACGAGATTTATCACCCCAACTATGTGGCAAAACGTATGGAGATAGGTGCCGTTATGGGTGCTGCTCCTCGCAGATGCGTTAAACGTTTAAGCTCCGATCCTGGAGATGTTATTATCCTTTTGGGCGGTCGCACAGGCCGTGATGGAGTAGGAGGGGCCAGCGGCTCGTCGAAAGCTCATACTTCCGAATCGTTGACAACATGCGGCGCCGAAGTGCAAAAAGGCAATGCTCCTACCGAACGTAAGATACAACGTATGTTCCGTCGCGAAGAAGTATCAACACTTATAAAGAAATGCAACGACTTTGGAGCAGGCGGAGTGTCGGTGGCTATTGGCGAACTTGCCGATGGTTTGCGTGTAAACTTAGACAAAGTTCCTAAAAAATATACCGGCCTCGATGGTACCGAACTTTCTATATCCGAAAGCCAAGAACGTATGGCTATAGTGGTAGACCCAAAGGATGTAGACGCTATGTTGGGATATGCCAAAGAAGAAAATTTGGAAGCAGTGGTAGTGGCCGAAGTTACAAAAGAGCCTCGCCTTGTGCTTGTATGGCGCGATAAAGAGATAGTAAACCTTTCGCGTGCTTTCTTGGATACCAATGGTGCTCACCAAGAAATGGACGTAAAAGTGGATATGCCTTCGAAGGATAATAACTACTTTGCCGAAACAAAGAATACTTCGGATATAAAACAATTGTGGCTCGATACACTTAGCGATTTGAACGTATGTTCGCAAAAAGGATTGGTAGAAATGTTTGACAGCAGTATAGGTGCCGGCACTGTAACTATGCCATACGGCGGTAAATATCAATTTACCCCTACACAAAGCATGATAGCCAAATTGCCTGTATTGGAAGGCGCTACCGATACCGTAACCATGATGAGCTATGGTTTCGACCCATATCTTTCTACTTGGAGCCCATATCATGGTGCCGGATATGCAGTATTGTTGTCGGTGGCCAAGATAGTGGCATCGGGTGGCGATGCATCGAAGATACGCCTTACTTTCCAAGAATACTTTAAGAAATTGGGCGTAGACCCATATCGTTGGGGACAACCTTTCAGCGCTTTGTTGGGTGCCTACAATGCTCAAATGAAGATGGGATTGCCTTCAATAGGTGGCAAAGACTCGATGTCGGGTAGTTTCAACGAGATAGATGTTCCGCCTACATTGGTGTCGTTTGCAGTGGATGTAACAAGCTCAAACAATATTGTTACTCCCGAACTTAAGAAAGCAGGCAACGTATTGGTGCGTATGGATATACCAAAAGACGAATACGATATGCCTATATACGAACAAGCAATGGAAATGTATGCAAAACTACACCAAGCTATATTGAATAAGAAAGTGTTGTCGGCCTACGCCATTGGCTTTGGCGGTACTATCGAAGCAGTAAGTAAGATGGCTTTCGGTAACAAGTTGGGTGTAACTTTGAGTAACGATTTGACCGAACAAGAATTATACGCCAAAAATTATGGCGCCATAATATTGGAAGTGGAAGCCGTCGATGTAAATGCATTGGGATTCGACGTTAAGGTTATAGCAAACGTGGTAGACAACAATATGTTTACATACAAGAATACCACCGTTTCGATTGACGAGGCTTTGGAAGCATGGGTAAACAAGTTGGAAGAAGTGTTCCCAACCACTACATCTAATGTGGAAACACATATAGATACTCCTATATTTGAGGCAAAAGACATTTATGTGTGCAAACACAAAGTGGCCAAACCCAAAGTATTTATACCTGTATTTCCGGGTACCAACTGCGAATACGACTCGATGCGTGCATTCCGCCGTGCCGGTGCCGATACCGAATTGGTGGTATTCCGCAACCAAAACGAACAGGATATCCGCGAATCGGTAGACGACTTTGTAAAGGCTATCAATAATGCACAGATAGTAATGATACCTGGAGGTTTCAGCGGTGGCGACGAACCCGACGGCAGTGCTAAATTTATTACTTCGGTGTTCCGCAACCCAAAAGTTACCGACGCGGTAATGAACCTATTGAAACAACGCGATGGTCTTATGTTGGGTATATGTAATGGTTTTCAGGCACTTATTAAATTGGGATTGTTGCCTCACGGCGAAATATTGCCTCAAACAGCCGATTCGCCAACATTGACTATGAATACCATTGGTCGTCACCAAAGCAAGATGGCATACACCAAGGTGGTAAGCAATATGTCGCCTTGGATGAGCAAAGCACAACTTGGCGGAGTATACACTGTGCCTATCTCGCATGGCGAAGGTCGCTTTGTGGCTCCTAAACAATGGTTGGATAAATTGTTTGCCAACGGACAAGTGGCTACTCAATACGTAGACCTTGATGGTAAACCCACTATGGACGATATGTACAATATGAATGGTTCCTATTTGGCTATAGAGGGGATCACCTCGCCCGACGGCAGAGTGTTTGGCAAGATGGCTCATAGCGAACGTATAGGCAACGCCGTGGCTATAAACATCTATGGTAATCAAAACCAATTGATATTCGAAAGCGGAGTAGAATATTTTAAATAGAAACGTGTTCGATTATTAAACAATAAATCTATAAGACTACGAGAGTATAAGTCTGCCCGACTGCACGTCTCGTAGTCTTTTTAAGTAATTTGTGTCGGCTAAGCCAAAAGCCAATGGCTAAAAGCTAAAGTTGGATAGCTTACATAAAAACGTCTCTTTGCTATTATGAAAGGTAATAAAGTGGTGGAAAATAAAAAGAAATGGTGTCGGTTTTCGTTTCTGAAAAAGGATTGGGACAGCGTAGGAACATCTCTCAATGCTTTGGTATGGAAACGTTTTAAGAAAGACAAAATGGCTGTGGCCAGCCTTGTGGTGATAGTGTTGTTTGCACTTATGGCTGTGCTTGGCTATACCATTACCCTTGATAGTACTCCATATTGCAACCAGCAGTATTTAGAACTTGCGGTGCAAAAGCCTATGAGCAAAGCACGTTTTTTGTATGTGGAAAAAAACGAGGTGCACGAGAGTGTCAACTTTTTTGAAACAATGCTTTATGGCAAAAAGTTGTCGTATTACGCTTATCCTATATATGATTATAGTTTCGAGGCCGACAGCGTGGAGGTGGAAACCTATACGGGGTCGGTGCCAAACGATGGCGAAAAGAAATTTTTCCATTTGGCCGATGTGGCATACGCTTTGGATACCGATGTGCCTATAGTGGCCGACAATGATGCGGTAACCTTCACTACAATTGATGGACACACCCACACCAAAACCATAAAAGAATTACAAACCATGGTGGAAAAAAACAACCTGCCACTGCGTACATTTTATCTTGGCACCGACCGCTACGGACGCGATGTCCTTAGCCAGATAATGCTTGGCAGCCGTGTAAGCCTTTCGGTGGGTTTTATAGCCATTGCCATAGCCTTGCTTATAGGTATATTGCTTGGTGCGGTGGCTGCATATTATGGCAAATGGGTGGACAGCCTTATTATGTGGTTTATCAATGTGGTGTGGAGTATACCCACCGTGCTGCTCGTTATAGCCATTACCTTTGTGTTGGGCAAGGGCTTTTGGCAGGTGTTTGTTGCGGTGGGGCTTACCATGTGGGTTGATGTGGCACGTGTGGTGCGCGGACAAGTGTTAAGCATACGCGAGAAAGAATATGTAGAAGCTTCGAAGGCGTTGGGATTTACCACCTTTCGAACTATTACTCACCATATACTTCCCAATATATGGGGCGCTGTGATTGTTATAGCGGCTTCTAATTTTGCCTCGGCCATATTGCTCGAAGCGGGGCTTAGTTTTTTGGGTATAGGTGTGCAGCCCCCTATGCCTTCGTGGGGAACGATGGTAAAAGAAAATTATGGGTATATTTTGCTCGATTCTGCTTATTTGGCCCTCCTTCCGGGCTTCGCTATAATGATAATTGTGCTGGCTTTTATGCTTGTGGGTAGTGGAATACGCAATGCTCTTGATATTAAAAACAACTGATATACAATATGTAATATAATAGTTGAAATAAAGTGTAATAATTTTTTTTCCAAAAACGCTTGTATATTCAAAAAAAGTTGTACTTTTGCAACATAATTCCGAAAGGAGTTTGAATTAAAAACACATTAATTAAATACATTTATAAACTTAAAAACTAAACAAAATGACAAAGTATTTTAAATTATTAGGTATTGCTTTACTTGCAACAAGTATGGCATTCGTTTCTTGTGGTGACGAAGGAGATGATACAACAGATCCAGGTACTAATCCTCCTACAGAAGTAACTCCGGGTATTAAAGTAACTTTCGGAAGCGAATCTTGGGATGCTTTAGCAACTGAAGGTTTGGATTATTCTACTTATGGTATGGCTATACTTACAGCTTACAACTATCAAGATCCTTCTGCTGAAGATACATATCCAAAAGCAGAAGTAGCTGTAGCTACAACATTAGGAACAGCTGAAGTTACAGCAGATCCTAGCAATAGTGCTCAATTGTCTAATGGTGGTTGGATTGAATACTATGCTGCAAAAACTTGGTATATGAGCAATTCACCATGCGGTGACTGGTGGGCAAAATCTGCTACTGTTAACGTAACTGAATTCGATGCTACAGCTGCTACAATGAGCGTAAAAGTTAATGCTGTAATGTTTGAACTTGAATCAATCATGACTCCTGGTGAAGGTGAATATGAAGGCTATATGATGATTGATTTCACTCAAATAGAACAAGCTACTTCTTCAACTATGGTATTTGATGCTACAAAAATTGCTTTGCAAGCAGTAAGCGGAAAATCTTTAAAAAAATAATTTGGTAATAAAATAAACAAAAGAGATGGACTCATTCTAAACGAAGATTGAGTTCTTCTCTTTTAATTAAAAACATAATTAGAAATGAAAAAAGCATTTAAATTATTTGGATTCATAGCATTGTCTATGACATTGGCAGTTGCTTGCGGTAATGCAAACACTACTCCTGCTGAAGAAGAAGTTGTAGAAGAACAAGCTACAGAAGTTGTAGAAGAAGCTCAAGTTGAAGCTCCTGCTCAACAACAAACCGTAGCTACAACTCCTGCTGAAGAAAAAGAAGAAGTTGCTGTAGTTAAAACAGAAGAACAAGCAGCAAAAGACAAAAAAGTAGAAGAAGTTAAAAACAAATTAGACGCTAAAGGAAAAGAAGTTGCAGGTGCAGTTGCAGGTGAAGTTAAATCAGCTACAGACAAAAAAATTGAAGAAGGTAAAAATAAATTAGAAAGTAGAATGACTAAATAATTAGATTCTATAGAAAATAAACCTAATGAAGAGTCCGGATAAAATTCCGGACTCTTTTGTAAAAAGACATCTAATAAAATGAAGAAAAATTTATTATTGATAGCAGTTTCTGTTCTCTGTGTCGCATGTGTTACTGAGAAAAAAGAAATAGAGGAAGTCGCATACAATTATCTTGATGCCATGGGCAACTACCGCATAGATGATGCTCGCCCATACGCAAGTGCCGAAACATGCGAAAAAACATTAGATGTATTTATAAATTACTTAATGCCCAAAGTAGATACCAACTACATTAAATCTAATACACCTGCTACTATAGAGATATTGAGTGTAGATATATTAAGTGATACCACAGCGGTGGTTAGTTACGAAAAAACAACTCCAATAACGGTACAAAAAGATGGTCGTTTGGATATGATAAAAGAAGATGGTCGTTGGTGTGCCGAGGTCATAATAGCCCTTCCTCCAATAGTTGAGATGGATTCAACAGAGTTGCAATCCAAAATATCTTCTCGTTTGGATAGTTTAAAGAATCGCAAGTTTACAATAGTAGAAAAAAAGAAAAAATAAAGAATAAGGCTGTAATTGTAAATTGTCTAATTATAGCCTTTATTCTATATAGTCTAATGAGGATAAAATAATCTGTTTGCCAATTAGTTATTATTTTAAAATATAATGAGATAGAAGTATTATAGCTATTTATATTAAGTTATAAGTACTTCTACTATCATGCGTAGTCAGTTTGCTTTTTTGAGTAAGATTGTTTGTTTTTTGAGTCGGGTTTTGATGTTTCAAAAAAAAATACGTACCTTTGTAGCCTGATATAATAAACGCGAAATAAAATAAATTAATGATAATCAATATAAAATAATATGACACCAAGAGTAAGTATTATAATGGGTAGCACCTCGGATATGCCGGTAATGGAAAGTGCATGTAAGTTTTTTGATGAAATGGAGATACCATTTGAAGTAAATGCATTGTCGGCACATCGCACACCCGACGAGGTGGTTGAGTTTGCCAAGAATGCACACACACGAGGTATAGAAGTTATAATAGCCGGCGCCGGTATGGCTGCAGCATTGCCGGGTGTTATAGCAGCCGAAACACCGCTGCCTGTTATAGGGGTGCCTATCAAAGGTAGTGTACTCGAAGGCTTGGATGCTACTTTTGCCATAATGCAGATGCCTCCGGGTATACCTGTGGCCACTGTGGCTATAAATGGTGCATTGAACGCTGCCGTGTTGGCAATGCAGATAATGGCCAATGGCGATAAAGCATTGCAAGAAAAAGTAGTGGCTTATAAGCAAGGGCTTAAAGGTAAGATAGTAAAAGCCAACAAAGATTTGGCCGAAATAAAGTTCCGTTTCAAGACAAATTAATATTTTTGTTTGCGTATGATAACTATAGGAATAACAGGAACTCTGGGCGCCGGCAAGGGTACGATAGTCGATTATTTGGTAAAAGAAAAAGGTTTTGTACATTTTTCGGTACGCGATTTTATTACCAAAGAAATAGAGCGTAGAGGTATGCCGGTAAACAGAGACTCTATGACTATTGTGGGCAATGATTTAAGGAAGCAACATTCGCCATCGTATATAACCGACGAGTTGTACAAGCAAGCACAAGAAACGGGTAAGAATTGTATCATCGAAAGTGTGCGCACACCACTCGAGGTAAGCGAACTTCGTAAGCATTCTAATTTCTATTTGTTTGCCATCGACGCCGATGCCAAGGTGCGTTACGAGCGTATAGTTGTAAGAGGCTCATCGACGGATAATGTGTCGTTCGAAACTTTTATAGCCAACGAACAACGCGAAATGACATCCGACGACCCAAACAAACAAAACCTTAAAGCCTGCATCGAGCAAGCCGACTATCTGTTCTCTAATGATGGCGATTTCGAAGACTTACACAAAAAAATAGAAGAAGTGTTGGACAAGATAATGTATAAACGCCCATCGTGGGACGAGTATTTTATGGAATTGGCCAATACTGCTTCGAAGCGTGCCACTTGCGATAGAGGACGAAGCGGATGTGTTATAGTGAAAAATCGTCATGTGTTGGTAACAGGATATGTGGGTTCGCCTGCCGGCTTGCCACATTGCGATGAGGTGGGACACCTTTTCAGCAAAACCATACATAGCGATGGCAGTATCTCAAACCATTGCATACGCACCGTTCATGCCGAACAAAACGCCATCTGCCAGGCCGCACGACGTGGAATAGCATTGGAAGGCGCTACCTTATATTGCCGAATGACTCCGTGTAGAACTTGTGCGATGCTTATAATAAATTGCGGCATCAAAAGAGTGGTATGCGAACGTAAATATCACAAGGGCGCAGAAAGTGAAGAAATGTTCCGTCAGGCAGGCATCGAATTGGAATTCTTCTACGACGAAGTGCAGAAATACGAGAATCAATAGATAATATTTGTCTATTTTTAGTGGCATAGACAATAAAAAAGGATTTTTGTTGTTTATGTAACTGTCTCGCTGAAGATAAAATAATATTAAGGATATAAATAAAATAGTTAAAGATGAAAAGAAAAACATTTGTAGTATTAGGATTATTAATGGTAGGTATGTTGTTGTTTAGCTCTTGCGCAAGAAGCACATGTCCTGCTTATCGTGGAGCAGCAACATCGCACCCAACAGGTCCAAGAAATTAAACAGATAAATACCAAGTTATGGGAAGGTTTGTTATACGTCGGGCAACCGAAAACGATGTCCCTTTGGTATTAGATTTTATACGGAAATTGGCTGAATACGAGAAACTTTTGCACGAAGTAGTGGCTACAGAAGAAATCTTGTATCAGTCTCTTTTTGTAGAAAAGAAAGCCGAAGTGGTTATAGCCGAAGAAGAAGAAAATCCGGTAGGTTTTGCATTGTATTTTCATAATTTCTCTACTTTCGTGGGACGTAAGGGCTTGTATTTGGAAGACCTTTTTGTGCTTCCCGAAAAAAGAGGCTTGGGCTATGGCAAAGCGTTGATGAAGTATTTGGCCGCCTTGGCAGTAGAGCGTAATTGTGGCCGCATGGAATGGGTGTGCTTGGATTGGAACGAGTCATCGATAAAGTTTTACAAATCGATAGGTGCTTTACCTATGGAGGATTGGACTATATATCGCTTGGCCGGCGATGATTTGAAAAAAATGGCAAAAGAGTAAGTATTATGGCAAAAAAGAAAGTTACAAATGACGCTATCATTTCGTCGGAATCATTAGACGAATTGTCGTTTATAGGCTTGAAACACGATTGCGAAAGTTATCGTTTGGTTTACTATTTGAATAATATCTTTAAACTAAACCTTTCGCGAGAATCGGGTTTTAATTACTATAAAGAAGACGAACAAAAGTCTTATCCTTTTCCTTTGTATATGTACGTTGATAAAGAGTATAGACTACATTATTTTCTTATTCAAACAAAATACAATAATGTACTCATAGATGGTTCGGTGGACTATTATAATTCAATATTGTTGATATTGGGTAGCGAACACATTGCTTTCGCTAAACGCATTATTGATAGATATTCCGAAATGCCGGGTGTCTTTTTGTGCGAAAGTATGGAATTTGATGAAACAGATATTCCAAAAAACAATAAACTTAAAAAGTTCAAAAAGAACTTGTCCGTTTTTCTGAAAGATGCTTTGTTATTGGATATTCAGCAGTTTTTATCTGAGTCTTTGAGAGCACAGAATGATAAGGAAAAACAAAAAGAAGAAGACGTCTTTTTTCAGTTTTGACAAAGTTGGTGACACGCATATAATAAAAAAGAGATAACATACAAGCAATGTTATCTCTTTTTTTATCCTTATTGGAGGCTTTTATTAAGCACCAATTAAGTTGTGATAAGCTTCTGCATCTAACAATTCGTCTAATTCAGCAGGATTTGTCATTTTAATTTTTACTAACCAACCTTCGCCGTATGGGTCGTTGTTTACCAACGAAGCTTCACCGTTATCGCCAACTGCAGCGTTAACTTCCAATATTTCGCCACCTACAGGCAATAATACGTCAGATACGGTTTTTACTGCTTCTATACTTCCGAATACTTCTCCTTTTTCAAGAGTTTCGCCTTCGGTGGTGATGTCAACAAATACGATATCACCTAATTCGTGTTGTGCGAAATCTGTAATACCTACGTATGCAACTTCGCCTTCTACTCTAATCCATTCGTGATCGCTCGAATACTTTAAATTTTCAGGTATATTCATTGTTTTTTCTGTTTTTTTAGTTGCAACAATTTTTCGCAAACAACACCCTAAAACATTATTCGTTCTTTTGCTCTTAGTGTTTGATTACAAAACTATTATTGCAGTTTTTATTGTTTGTAATTTATTTATTTCACGTTTCAAAAGTACACTTTTTTTCGCGTATATCAAAATTTTTTTTCTTTCTTTTTGCCTTTTTTTTCTTGTTGATGGTTTAAGTATTTGATTATCATTGTTTGATAAAGTTCTTTCGGGTGAAATATTTATCCATTTTAGCATCGTCCCAATTTCGCGTTATTCTTATCAGAATTGCGGTGGTTATAAAGGCAAAAACAAACCTGAACAATACTATTCCACTCCAGTTGCCACCGGCCGATGCCACCAGCATTGTGTCTTCGATAATGCTATGGAAAAGCGACATAAGCAGTAATGAATAAAAGATATCTTTCTTCGATATGCTTGTGGCACGGGTTTCGTCGATAATAAGGGCACCGCCGTAGGCCAAACCAAGCGTAAGACCTATAATGGTGAGTGGTACTATTTTCGATGTCATGCCTATAAAGTTAAGTATCGGTTCCAATAATTTGTTCAGCTTTGCTATCAGACCTATGCGTTTCAGTATCTCCAAAACCGTTATCAGTGCTAAAATGATAAGGGCTATGGATATATAGTTTTTAAGTTCGTTTATTATCCAAGCGGTTATGCTTTGGTCGGCAGGTGCCGATAATGTCATTATTTGAGAGGCAGGCTCTTGTAGCAGATTGGTGGCTGAGTAAAAGAAGTTTAAAAATATACCCACCACTACCGCCATTCCTAATCGAAACAATACTATCGGTATCCATTTTAGTCCGGCTTTGTATACCACCACCACTTCCATTAAAAACGAATGGGCTATAAGTAAGGCTGTCATAAGTATAGTCGCCTGTGCTACCGTAAGGCTGACGGTGGCCTGCAACGAATAGAATGCCAGCAAGCCTCCATACAGATTGCCAAATATGGCGCTGGCCCACACTATACCCATCTCGCCCGGCAATCCCATAAGCTGCATCAGCGGATCAAAAAAGTTACTTACATAGTTTATTCCTCCCGTTTCTTGTAATATTTTTATCAAAATACTTATCGGTATCAATATTTTGAACAATATTTTGCAAGTTCTTTTCCATGGATTAAATATGCTCAATGCAAAGGATTTCAGTTTGTTGTTGTTGCTCATTGCTTAGTTTCTGGTTTTATTTTCGATTTGCAAAGATACGATTTTTAGTCGACTTCTAAAATATTCATCTTATCCGAATACCGTTGTTGCCATTTGGGGGTGGAGAACACTTATTTTATTATAAGTGGATATTGAAATGTTAAAGGAAAAATCTAAATGTTAAATAGTGGTTGCTTTTCTATCTCGATAGATTGAAAATTTCCTCTCGATCAGCTGTCGTTTCCCTCTCGAGTAGGCAGAAAAATCATCGCGATATACTGTCGCAACTCCCGCAAGGGGGTGTTGTAAGTTTCATGGTATACCATCACAGAGTGGGAGGGGAGTGTGAAAAGTACTCTTTGCTTATTTTTTTAGAGGATGACCTATTCTTGATAATCAATTTGTTATACTGATAATTCTTTCTGCTTGCTTTATTTTTATAAAAATATTTTCTTGTGGATAAATATCCGTTTCTGCGAGTTAAATCGATTACTGTTAATATGTGCTAAATTTCTAAATGTCTTAATATTGTTTTCGAATCTTATTTCAAAAGTTCGGAGCGGTGACTAATTGTTTTCTGTTTATTGAAGCGTAAAGTTTTGGAAATGCTTTAATGTTGATGATGAGGATTTTTTTATTTCTTTTAACGTTTAATTAATAACCTTTCTGCTGCTTTTTAGGTCTTATACACGTAAGCATTAAATATCTCAACAGTTGTGAAATTGTAAAAGAAAAGTAGTACTACATCATGATGCTTAAAACTGGTAAAAGCTTTTATTAGTAATTCTTCGAAGAATGCAACCTGATTCTAAAAACACTTTAAAGAAAGGAGCAAACCTAATTAGAGAAGGAAGACTAACTAACATTAACAAGGGACATGGTTTATTGTCTCTAAGGTACCGCTATATAATTATTTAGGCTTCGTTGTATAGTGGTCAATGCTAATAAGAAGCCGCAAACTAAAAACAAAAAATAAAATGATAAAGAACATAAAAATATGTATTATGTTGGCGATTTTGTCGACAGTTGCAATAAGTTGTAAAGATAAAGAAGGCGACGATT
The DNA here is from genome assembly GCA_017555745.1 of Bacteroidales bacterium. Classification (GTDB taxonomy): domain Bacteria; phylum Bacteroidota; class Bacteroidia; order Bacteroidales; family P3; genus HGM05376. The sequence continues at coordinate 10,377 of JAFZFU010000030.1, read as the reverse complement.
CTGCCGATAGTGGTTATGTAAACGGACACGAGTATGTGGATTTAGGTCTAAGTGTAAAATGGGCTACATGCAATGTGGGAGCCTCGTCGATGTCTGATAGTGGTAGTTATTATGCATGGGGCGAAAAGGAAACTAAACTCGATTATGCTGATATTTATTCTACTACCTACGGCAAAGGTATGTCGGATATCTCCGGTGACCTTGCCTACGATGTGGTGCGTGCCAAATGGGGCGGAACATGGCGTATGCCAACTAAGGCCGAATTTGAAGAATTGTCTACACAATGTTCGTGGAAATGGACCACTCAAGGCGGTAAATATGGCTATTTGATAACCGGTCCAAGCGATAATAGTATATTTCTTCCGGCTGCCGGTTGGAAGCATAGTGTGGATACCTATAGATACAGCGAGTTCGGTTATTATTGGACTTCGACACCTAACGACGATGATAATAAGAAATCTTACTACATGGATTTTTCATCGGTGGACAGAGGTGTTTATTCTTATCAACGATATGACGGATTGCAAATAAGAGCCGTAACTCAATAGTTGTCCGCCGCAACCAAACAACACTTTGTAATCCTATTTGTTATAGGCATAAGACATAAATAATGTCTTGTGCCTTTGTTGCTTTACATTGCCTATAACTTTATTGTGTAATTTTTATTAGCAACTTAACAATATATTTCTTTTTGCTGCGTTATTAAAACTATAAAATCAACTAAAAAACTAAATAATATGAATGTGCAAATAGAACTATTACTACTTATTCTTTCAGCATTGTTTTTTGTAAGTATTTTGGCCGATAAAGCCGGCTCTCGTTGGGGTGTTCCTTCGTTGTTGCTTTTCCTTGGAGTGGGTATGCTTTTCGGCAGTGATGGTTTTGGTTTTGATTTTCAAAGTACCACATTGGCTACATCGGTGGGCACTGTGGCATTGTGTATAATATTGTTTTCGGGTGGTATGGATACCAAGATGTCTGATATTCGCCCCGTGTTGTCGCAAGGCTTATTGTTGGCCACCATCGGGGTGTTGCTTACCGCCGGCATTACAGGCGTGGCCACATGGTGGATTTTTGGCGAGTTGTATCCTTCGCTCGGCGTAAGTCTCATTACTGCTCTTTTGCTGGCTGCCACTATGTCGTCGACTGATTCGGCTTCGGTCTTTTCCATATTGCGGTCGAAGGATTTACATTTAAAAAATAATCTTCGCCCGATGCTCGAACTCGAGAGTGGTAGCAACGACCCTATGGCATATATTCTTACCATTACCTTTATAGATATTCTCAAAGTAAGCCAAGATGCTATGCCCAATATTTTTCAAACCATTTTGTTCGTACTTATGCAGTTGATTATAGGTGCTGCAATGGGTTACTTCTTGGGAAAACTTTTAGTGTGGGGTATCAATAAACTTAAAATAGATAATGCTTCGTTGTTCCCCATCTTGGTATTTACATGTTGTATATTTATCTTCTCTATTACCTATTTTATGAAAGGTAACGGCTATTTGGCGGTCTACATAGGGGGCTTGGTTATAGGCAATAGCAGTATGGTACACAGACGTTCCACCATGCGTTTCTTCGACGGTATTTCGTGGTTGGCACAGTTGCTTATGTTCTTGTTGTTGGGGCTGTTGGTAAATCCGCACGAACTTATTCCTATTATAATACCCGGTCTGATAATCAGTTTTCTTATGATATTTATCTCGCGTCCGTTGGGCGTTTATATCACTTTGTTGCCATTCCGTAAGATGAGTGCCGGCGACAAAGCATTCCTTTCGTGGTGTGGTTTGCGTGGCGCTGTGCCAATTATTTTTGCTATTATGGCTCTTGCCGCAGGTATTCCTCATGCACGTTTGATATTCAATATAGTCTTTTTCTGTACTTTGGTATCGCTTATCGTACAGGGTACATCGTTGCCTCTTATGGCAAAATGGCTCGGAGTGTTGGAAAAACCGGATCCGTTAAAGACGCCTAAACACTTTGATATAGAACTTCCCGAAGATGTAAAAAGCGAGGTCAGCGAGATCGAAGTCAATGAAACTATACTTACCCGGGGGCGATATTTGATGAATTTGGGTATGCCCGAAAACACCTTGGTTATTATGGTTAAGAGAAACGATACATTCTTTGTGCCTACCGGAAAGACCGAATTGTTTGTCAACGATAAACTTTTGGTTATTACCGACAATAAAGCAACCTTGAGCGAGACATACGAAAAACTCAACATACCGTTTGTTCCAGAAGAAAAAGCAGACGATGATACCGACGCCGTTGCCGACGAAACAAATGAGCAAAAAACAACATAGAATATAGGATAAATGCAATATTTTTAGTATCTTTGCAAACCTAAATATTATATAGATATGTCCGTACTGCTTGAATTTGCGATGTTTCCGACCGATAAGACCGAAAGTGTGAGCGCTTATGTTGGTCGTGTTATAGAGGTTATAGACCAATCTGCCTATCCATATCAGCTTACAGCTATGGGAACGATAGTCGAAACCTCCACTATCGATGAGGCCTTGGATTTAGTAAAACAATGCTACAAAGTGTTGGAGACCGATTGCAAAAGGGTCTATTCCACTCTAACCTTCGACATCCGTCAGGGACACGACAATCGTATGGAGGGTAAAGTAAAATCCATCGATGAAAAAATAATACGAAACAGAAAATAGTTATTCACACATTGCTATATGATAATAGGTTACTTATTGATTATATTCGGGATAATGATATGGGGGGTATTGATACCTGCCAAAAAACAAATCAATCCTCGAGTAATGGAATATACCACTACCTTTGGTGGGGCCTTTCTTTTTGCTGTATGCTTTTTGCAGTTGTTGCCACATCTGTTTGTGCCTCACATCCATCATGCTGATCATCTGTGCACTCATGCCCACGACCATTCTTTTATTTCGATGCTGAAACCGGGAATATGGGTGTTGGTAGGTTTTTTGATTCAGCTGCTGCTCGAAACGCTCACACGGGGCATAGAGCATGGACATAATCACGCAAAATGTTGCAGCCATTCGCACTCCGAAGCACATGTGCATCCTATAGCAGGGTTGCTTATCGGACTTTCGTTGCATTCCTTTATGGAGGGTATGCCGCTTACGTTCGGCAATGGTCAAGTGCATTGGGGCTTGCTATACGGAATAATGCTACACAATATTCCTATAACATTGATACTTATAACCTTGTTTATAAATAATAAATATTCCACTCTTAAATCGTTGGCATTGTTGTTGCTCTTTGCTGTTATGACTCCGTTAGGCTCGTTGTCGGCTGTATTTTTGTTCGATAGTTTTGCCGCCGCCCAACAGCCTATAATGGGTATAGTGGTGGGTATATTGTTGCACGTAAGTGTAAGCATACTGTTCGACCACGACAACAACAAATACTCCAAGTGGAAACTACTACTTATAATAGTGGCATTTGCATTGGCATATATGGTGCCTGGCTGCCAACATTAATAACATAAAAAATAGAAAGATAAAAAAATACAGATAAACGATGAAAATGCGCAAACCAAAGCAGGAAATAATACTTACCGATATCGAAATAACCGATGCCGGAAGCGAGGGCAACGCCATTGCAAGGGTCGATAATAAAGTTATATTTGTGCCGTTTGTGGTGCCCGGCGATATTGTAGACATAAAGATATATAAGTCCAAAAAGAATTATGCCGAGGGTAGGGCAGTGGCCATCAAAAAATATTCGCCGTTGCGTAGCGAAGTCAAATGCCCGCATTTTGGCACCTGCGGTGGTTGTCGCTGGCAAAATATGGACTATGCCGAACAGCTTAAATATAAGCAAAAACAAGTGGTGGACAATTTGGAACGTTTGGGCAAGATAGATACAAGCAATATGTCGCCAATATGCGGTTCCGACAATATTTTCTACTACCGCAACAAATTGGAATACACCTTTTCCAATCGTCCATGGATAAGTAACGAGGATATTAAAAATCCCGATTTCGTGCCTCAACCCAATGCTTTGGGATTTCACATACCGGGATTGTTCGATAAAATATTGAATATAGAACATTGTGCTTTGCAGGAAAATCTTTCAAACGACATCCGTTTGACAATAAAAGAATATGCTTTGCAGCACGATTTGGAGTTTTACGACATTCGCAACCACACCGGATTTTTGCGAAACATCGTTATCCGAAACACATCGATAGGAGAGTGGATGTTGGTGGTGATAGTGGCCCACGACGATAAAGAGAAACTCTTGCCCATGATGGAATTCTTGAAAAACAGATTCCCACAAATCACTTCGTTGCAGTATATAATAAACGAAAAACTCAACGACTCGTATAGCGACCTCGACGTAATTACCTATAGCGGCAAAGACTATGTGGTAGAAAATATGCCGTCTTACAAGCAACAAGGACAACCCTTGGAGTTCAAGATTGGTCCAAAATCGTTTTATCAAACCAACTCGGCTCAGGCTTACAAGCTATACAGTTATGCCGCCGACTTTGCCGATTTGAAAGGCGACGAAGTTGTATACGACCTATATACAGGCACCGGCACCATAGCTAACTTTGTGGCACGTCAGTGTAAAAAGGTGGTGGGTATAGAGTATGTGGAAGATGCTATCCAAGATGCAAAACACAACTCCGAACGAAACAACATCGATAATACTGTATTCTATGCCGGCGATATGGCCAAGGTGCTTACCGAGGATTTTATAAAAGAAAATGGTACTCCCGATTTGGTGATAACCGATCCTCCCCGTGCCGGTATGCACGAAAAAGTAATACAACAATTGCTGAACGCTCAGCCTCGAAAGATAGTATACATCAGTTGCAACCCTGCCACTCAGGCTCGCGACGTAATGATGTTGTCCGAAAAATACAACGTAGGCCGAATACAGCCGGTGGATATGTTTCCTCATACTCACCATGTCGAAAATGTGGTAGAACTGATATTAAAAGATTAGTGTCTCCGAACAAGTAGGTGCTTATATATATAATGGTATGGAGAATCTATTGGAATTTTATAGCAAGTCTAAAAAGATAGAACGTCTGTTTGGTGAAATTAACAGCCCTAAATGTCGTGTAAGAATAAAAGGTATGTCGGGGTCGTTGCCGCCTGTCGTGGGCTCGCTATTTTCTATATCATCTCCAAACGTGGTAAGTCTTTTTATCACAGCCAACAAGGAAGAAGCATTCTACTTTATGAACGATATGGAAATGCTGCTGGGCGAAAGTGAGAAAGAGCTGTCGGCGAAGAAAGTTTTACTCTTCCCCTCGTCGTATCGCAAACCATATCAAACCGAAAATGTCGATAATGCCAATGTGCTTTTGCGCTCCGAGGTGGTAAAACGTCTCAGCGCCCATCAATGCCCTATCATTATCACCTATCCCGAAGCCTTGTCCGAAAAGGTGGTATCGTCAAAGACGCTTGTAAGCAACACTCTGCAACTCTCGGTCAATAGCACCATGTCTGTCGATACTTTGATAGACACCCTTATGGAATACGAGTTCGAGAGGGTCGATTTTGTGGTGGAGCCGGGCCAATACGCCATAAGAGGTGGTATAGTCGATGTATTCTCTTTCGCAAATGAGCACCCTTTCCGTATCGAGTTTTTCGACGAAACGATAGAGTCGTTGCGTACTTTCGATACCGTTTCGCAGCTTTCAATACAAATCCTCGACACCATAACTCTTATACCTAATCTCGAAACCAAGACCACATCCACCGTCGAAGAAAAGGTTTCACTAGTGGAATACCTCTCTTCCAACGATGTGCTTTGGGTCGACAATCTGATGTATTGTGCCGATACAATAGAAAACGGATATTGCGAAGCCGAAAGGATATATAACACATTAAATTCCACTATATCGAGGCAGACACCGTCGTATCTCTACACTAGAGCCAACGAGTTTTTAAAGGCGATATTGGATCTTCATATTGTGGAATATGGCAACACCTCTTATTTTGCCGAAGCCAAAACCATCGATTTCGACACCACACTGCAGCCTACATTCAACAAGCGTTTCGAGATGCTGATAAAGACACTGAAAGAGTATACCGAAAATTCGTATAAGACCTATATCTGTGTCGAAAATGTACATCAGCAAAAACGTTTGGATAAGATATTTACCGAGTTTAAAGGTGCCGACAATCTCGCCATCGAATTCTTGAATATATCGCTGTCTCATGGTTTTATCGACAACGACAACCGTCTGCTATGCTTTACCGACCACGAGATATTCGAGCGTTATCATAAATACAAGATACGCGATTTTTCAGATGCTCGTCAGTCCATGACACTCAAAGAACTCTTCGAGTTGAAGCCAGGCGACTATATCACCCATATCGACTACGGCGTGGGACGCTTTGCCGGATTGGAAAAAGTAGACAATTATGGCAAACAACAAGAGGCCATACGCTTGGTATACAAAGACAACGATGTGCTATACATAAGCATACACAGTCTTCACAAAATAAGCCGCTATGTAGGCAAGGAGGGTAGCGAACCCAAACTGAACAAACTGGGCTCGCCGTCGTGGCAGGCACTCAAGCAGAAAACCAAGCAGCGTGTCAAAGATATTGCCAAAGACCTTATAAAACTATATGCCGAACGCAAAGCTTCTAAGGGTTATGCTTTCTCGGCCGACTCGTATCTGCAAAACGAGTTGGAGTCGTCGTTTATATACGAAGACACTCCCGATCAATACAAAACCACCCGCGAGGTAAAGAGTGATATGGAGTCGCCTATACCTATGGATCGCTTGGTGTGCGGCGATGTGGGGTTCGGCAAAACCGAGATAGCCATACGTGCCGCCTTCAAAGCCGTCAACGACAGCAAGCAGGTGGCAGTACTCGTGCCTACCACCATATTGGCACTGCAACACTACAACACTTTTGTGGAACGTTTGTCGGGTTTGCCCTGCAATATCGAATACATCAACCGTTTCAGAACCACCAAAGAGAAAAACCAAATATATGCCGACCTCGAAAAAGGAAAAATCGACATACTTATAGGCACTCATGCCATCACCAACTCCAAAGTTAAGTTCAAGGATTTGGGCTTGCTGATAATCGACGAAGAGCAAAAGTTTGGCGTAAGCGTTAAAGAAAAACTTCGTCAAATGAAAGTCAACGTCGACAGCCTTACCCTTACAGCCACCCCCATACCTCGCACACTGCAGTTCTCGCTTATGGGAGCGCGCGACCTCTCGGTTATAAACACACCGCCTACCAACCGTCAGCCGGTGCAAACCGAACTCAAAGTCTTTTCCGAAGAGGAGGTCAGAGATGCCATATTGCACGAAATGTCGAGAGGTGGACAGGTGTTTTTCGTCAACAACAGAGTCGAAAACCTACTCGATATGGCCGGTATGATACAGCGTTTGGTACCCGATGCACGTGTGTCGGTAGGGCATGGACAGATGGAAGGCGCCCGCCTCGAAGAGGTGCTTATGGACTTCGTCAACGGCGATAGCGATGTGTTGGTATCCACTGCCATAGTCGAAAACGGCCTCGATATACCCAACGCCAACACCATTATTATAAACAATGCCCAGCATTTCGGACTCAGTGGATTGCACCAGCTGCGCGGACGTGTGGGACGCAGCAATAAAAAATCGTACTGCTACCTCTTTGTGCCTTCGTTTACGGTGCTTACCCCCGAAGCTCAAAAGCGCCTTAAAGCCATCGAGGAGTTCTCAGCCATAGGCAGCGGCTTCAATATAGCCATGAGGGACTTGGATATACGTGGTGCCGGAAATATATTGGGTGCCGAACAAAGCGGTTTCATATCCGAGATAGGTTACGATATGTACCACAAGATACTAAACGAAGCCATCGAAGAACTTAAAACCACCGAGTTCCGAGACTTGTATTATAGCGAGTTGGAAAACAAAAAAGACGATGACTATGTGAAGGAATGTAACATACAAACCGACCTCGAAGTGCTTATTCCAGACCACTATGTAACCAATATCACCGAACGCTTGGTGCTATACAAAGAGCTGAACGACTTGGAAACCGACGAACAACTGGAAACATATCGTGCTAATCTTATCGATCGTTTCGGTCCGCTGCCACAGGCCACCAACGAGCTTATAGAAACCATACGTCTGCGCCGAACAGCAAAGACATTGGGTATGGAACGTCTGCTACTCAAAAACGACGCCATGGTGTGCTACTTCGTGGGCAACCAAGACAACGACTTCTATAAGTCCGAAACCTTTGTCAAGGTGATACGCCACGTGCAGAACAACCCCAAGCAATGCTCACTCAAAGACGATAAAAACAAACTGTCGCTAACCTTCAAAAACATCAAATCCATACAACAGGCATTAGAGGTGCTGATGGGGTTTTAGTACTATTCGATAGACAACAGTCTATTTCTTTAAGACTACAAGTCAACGAGACTACGAGCTTCGCGGAACTACGGATCCACTGAGAATCGGATTCACGAACTTTTTTCGTTTCTTTAAGGACAACGGACTACAGACAACGGACAACTGTCTTTTCTTTTAGGACAACAGACTACAGACTACGGTCTTTTTCTATAAACTACAAGTCAACGAGACCACTAGCTTCGCGGAACTACGGATTCACGGATTCACGGAGAATCGGATTCACGGAGTTTTTTTTGTTTAATGTGTTTGGGCCGTGAGTTGTGAGTCTTGAGCTATGAGATTTTTATTTGTTTACATTCTTGCTCACGGCTCGTTGCTCAAAGCTCAAATCCCTTCTAACGGCGTAGCCTCCACTCGTTGTCTTGTTGACTACTAGTCTCGTAGTCTGGCGTAGCCTTGCGTAACCCCAGTGCAGCCCTCCGTAATTCCGTAGATCCATAAAACCGTAATTCCGGCGCAGCGTAACTCTAGTATTATTAATAAAACTTCCCAATAGTAATAGGAAGTTTTTTATTATTTTCCAACTGCCATTGGGAAATTATTCGTATATTTGCCAAACAAAACACAAGTATTATGATAACGAAAGATACTCTTTTACAGATAATTTACGAGCAAAAAGAATATAAACTACACGATGTAATTGCTCGAAAAATAGATTCTAAACTAATAGAATGTCCCGAAGTTCTTATTATTACGGGTGTGCGACGTTGTGGTAAGTCAGTTCTTTTACGTCAAATACAGACTTCTCGTAGCGAACGGGATTATTATATAAACTTCGATGATGAAAGGTTGTTGTCGTTTACAGTAGAAGATTTTCAAAAGCTCGACGAGTTATTTCATGAAGAATTTGGAGAGCAACATACTTACTATTTCGATGAAATTCAAAATATAGATGGCTGGGAACGATTTGTAAGCCGACTATATTCTTCCGGCAATAAAGTATTTGTTACCGGTAGCAATGCTCATCTTTTAAGTAAAGAAATGGGTACATTACTCACCGGTCGACATGTTACTCATGAACTTTATCCGTTCTCATTTGCCGAATATCTAGAATATCGGGGCATTGGTTTTAGTCGTAAAGATTTTTTTACCACAAAGGGCAAAGCTCTGCTATCTGTATCTTTTCAAGATTATCTTGTCAAAGGAGGCTTTCCTCAGTATTTGAATAATGGCAGCGAGAATTATTTAAAATCCATCTATTCCGATATAGTTTTTCGCGATGTCATTGTTCGAAATAGAATCTCATCAGAACGTCAATTGCGCGAAATGCTTTTCTACTTGGCTAGTAATGCCACTAATCTATGCACCTATAATTCTATAGCAAAAAACATAGGCATGTCAAGTTCCGACACTATATCTTCGTGGATCGATAATATTGAACAGACATATTTGATTTCTCAACTATGCAAATACAGTCCCAAAGTAGGAGTTCAATTGCGTAGTCCTAAGAAAATTTATTTTATAGACAACGCATTAGCATCTCAAATAGGATTTAATATGAGTAAAAATATTGGTCGTTGGCTGGAAAATGTAGTAGCTGTGGAATTGTTGAGAAGGGGTGGAAATGTATTTTATTACAACGATGGTGCTGAATGTGATTTTGTTGTTAGAGAAGGAAATACTGTCAAACAAGTTATACAAGTTACGGCATCTATGGAGTCCGAACCTACTCGCAGTCAAGAACTGAAAGGCTTGCAAACTGCTATGGATGCTTTTGGTTTAAACTCCGGCATAATACTGACGTTGACAGAATCTGAAACAATTTCATTGCCAGACGGAAAGGAAATCATAGTAATACCATGTTGGCGATGGATGCTTTAGGACGGCCTACTTACTTTAAGACTATAAGTCAACGAGACTACTAGCTTCGCGGAACTACGGATTCACGGAGAATCGGAATCACGGACTTTTTTCGTTTCTTTAAGGACAACGGACTACAGACAACGGACAACTGTCTTTTCTTTTAGGACAAAAGATTACGGTCTACGGAT
>JAFZFU010000029.1 GCA_017555745.1 Bacteroidales bacterium | reverse complement strand
TACAATTTTAGAAGATTTCTGCAAAGCATGGCAAACATTAGATGCCAATTTAATCACACAACATTTAGATGATGATTTTAGATATGATTCACAGTGGGTATTTGCATCTTTAGATTGCAATGGATATAAAGATTACATCAAAGGTAAATTTGAAACGATTAAAAAAAGTAATACTCATTTAGATGTTTCAATAGTTTCTGATTCTCATTCCTCTATAGGTAAAATGCTACGTATAACACAAGATGGTGGTGAACCGGTATATTACCGTATAGAAGTCAGAGAAGGAAAAGTTATAAAAGGAGATCTATGTGCATTCTAATGATAAGATAGTGAATTTCCTAATATCCAAAAGCAACTTATCCCATATATGTTACAGCCATAACATATATGGGATAAATTGTTTAGGGGTATATGTTATTGGTATGCTAATATTGGAGACGTGCCACGGCACGTCTGTACGATTGATGGAAATATTGTTTGGCTATAAAAATATTGGTGGCATTGCATAGCCCGCTATGCTCAATCAAAAGAAAGTGGAAATCGTCCTAAGAAAATTTCGATTAAGCGAGTGAAGAGTAATGCCCTCGGTATTTGCTCTTTTGAGCGATAGCAACTTCTACGAAGTCAACAACGCAAATCACTTGCAAAGCAATTTTTAGAAATTGCCTTAAAACGGATCGGCATTTGCACGCATTGAAACAGATGATGAACGTTCGTATTTTTTGATAGAAATACCATGTAAAGATGAGCTAAAAAGTGAGCTAAAAAGTGAGCTAAAAAATGATTGGCAAAATATTGAACTACAGGGTGGTGTGTTGAAAACGGATTTGAGAAGTGAGCTAAAAAGTGAGCTAAAAAGTGAGCTAAAAGGTGAGCTAAAAACTATAAAAATTATATTGGATTTAATTAGAGAAAATCCCGAAGCTACTATTGATGTGTTGGTAAAAAAGAGTGGCAAATCAAGAACAACGGTACAAAAATGTGTTAGAAAGCTAAAGGAAGGATTGTGTATAGAACGAGAAGGAGGCAAGAATGGAGGTCGCTGGAAACTGCTGATATAGTGGTCCGCATTCCGTAAAACCCCAAACTTGTGCCCTTATAGCTCTATGTTAGAGCTTCTAATGTGTTGAAAGGTAAATTGTTATATATACGATATTATTACTGACGAAAAATGGCGAAAATGTTTATTTTCGTCAGTAGGGCAGTGGTAGCTTATGCCTCAAGCCACTAATGAAAACAATGTTCAAATGCAATAAATTGTTATGGTAATGGTTTAAAAAAAACTCCCTAATGCTTTTTTATTTTCTCCCGTATGGTTTTATATTTTCTCCCTAATACTTTTTCAAAACCATTAGGGAGGTTTTCCGAAAGGTCCCTAATGGTTTTTTGTTTCTATGGGGGGGCTTTTTGTGCTAAGTGCAACTATCTGCTGTTTGCTGTTGTTACTCCTGCTTGTTTAGTGTGTTATTTTCATTTTTCTGAATAAGCGTCCGTTTTCTATAACCTCTAAGGCTTTTTTGTAGCCTTCGTCTGTAGCCCTCAATACTTCGTAGTAATATTGGACTCCATATAGGTTGCGAGCTATCAAACCTTTTATCTGATGTTCGATGAAGGTGTTTGATTTATTGATGATTTCTTTATTTTTCTTGTCTTCGTTGGCTGCTTTTTCTGCTACCTTTTCAAATAATTTAGGGTCTTCGAGCAGCTTTTTGGTCATTTCGGAATAGGTGTCGCCATTCAATGCGGAAGCGGTATCTTTTATTTCTTCTTTTAATGCCAAACTTACCCATTGTATTATCCAGTCGGGTTTTACGACATTCTTTTTTATTCCTGCTTTTTCGGTATATGCATAAAATTCGTCTTCAACTTTCAAATGATGGTAGTTTTTATCAAATTCTTCGAAAGTGGGGTATTTCTTCAGTAGTTCTTCGCGGTTTTTGTTTACATATTCCAAGGTGAAATTGTTTATTAATCCTTTGCCGCGAATTTCGATATAATAGTCGGAAGCACGTGTGGTGTCGATTGGTACAAAAATATCGGGCATTATTCCGCCACCGCCATATACTACTCTTTTCTTGGTCGTAAAGTATTTTAAGCTGTCCGGCACTCGTATGCTGTCGGGGTCTATCAGTTCTTTGTTGTTGTATCTGTTCATTATGTCGTTGTAGTATGCTTCCAAACCGTCGTTATATGGTTTTTGTATGCAACGTCCGCTTGGTGTATGGTATCTTGAGGTGGTAATGCGCAGTTGTCCTCCATCATTAAGAGGAAACATTCGTTGTACCAATCCTTTGCCAAAGCTGCGACGACCTATTATAATACCTCTATCGTGGTCTTGTATGGCACCGCTTACTATTTCGCTCGAGCTTGCCGAGTTCTCATCTATCAGGATGACAAGACGACCGGATTCGAATGAACCTTTTTCGGTACTTTTCAGATATTCATTGGATTGGTTTAATCCTTCGGTATATACGATAAGTTTATCTTCGGGCAGAAATTCATCGCATATATCAACTGCGGCATTCATAAATCCACCGCCGTTGCCACGCAAGTCGAATATGAGGTTTTCCATACCTTGTTCTTTCAGTTCGTTTATTGCGGTTCGCACTTCGTCGGCCGATGTGGCAGAAAAACGTATAAGAGCAATGTAGCCTGTATTTTTGTTTATCATAAAGTATGTGTCTACACTTTTGATGGGTATTTTGTCTCTTATCACATCAAATTCTATAACGTTTTTGTTGTTTCTTATCACTTCAATTTTTACATGTGTGCCTTTTTTGCCACGAAGTTTTTTAAATACCCAGCTGTTAGTAATGCTGTCGCCGACAGCAGGTTTATCGTCGATTCGTATAATTTTATCTCCCGCCAATATACCTACGGTTTCGGATGGACCGCCTTTTGTAACTTCAACTACATTAATTGTGTCTTTCATTATTTGGAAAGCAATCCCCGAGCCTTCGAAATTGCCATACAATGCTTCGGTACTTTTCTTTACATCTTTTGCCGGTATGTACACACTATGAGGGTCAAGTTCGTGAAGCATACTTTCGATACCTTTGTCCATTATCTTGTCGCGATCTATTTCTTCTACATAAAAACGATCGATGTATAGCAGTGTTTGATTTATTTTGTTTTGGTTGCCGAGGCGTTGCGACATGGCACTGAGGCTTAATATCATTAGTATTGCTACGATAAATGTTTTTCTGTTATTCATAATGTGTTGTTATTTAGTGATATATTTGATGTGCTTGTTTCTTTAAATCTTATGCAAATATACGTATTTTATTTGTATTATGAGGTTATTTTATGGGCAAAAAGAAAGGCAGTATAGGTTGTTACGCCAATACTGCCTTTTCTTTGGGTTTATTATCAATGGTTTATTCCATCATGCCTTTAAGACGTTCTGTAAGCATAGGTATTATTTTGTTTACATCACCTACTATACCTACATCGGCAACGTTGAATATAGGAGCAAATTTATCTTTGTTTATTGCAACAATAAATTCACTTTCTTCCATACCTGCAAGGTGTTGTATAGCACCGCTGATACCGCAAGCTATATACAAGTCGGGGCGAACAGTTTTTCCTGTTTGTCCTACTTGACGGCTGTGGTCTATAATGCCGGCGTCAACACATGCACGAGAAGCTGATACTTGAGCGTTAAGAACTTCTGCCAATTCTTCAAGTTTATTGAATCCTTCTTGTGTTCCAACGCCACGACCTCCCGATACCAATATTTTGGCTTCGGAAATATCGATCATACCTTTGTCTTCTTTTACTGTTTTTAGCAAGCGTACGCGCGAAATCTTTTCTTCGTTGAAGTTTATTTTATATTCTATTATTTCGCCTTTACGGTTTGCATCGGCAGTCATTTTCTTCATCACACCCGGACGCACTGTGCTCATTTGAGGACGGTGGTCTTTGCAAACGATGGTAGCCATAAGGTTTCCACCAAAAGCAGGACGGGTCATCAACAATTCACGTTCTTCGCCTATTTCCAATTTTGTACAATCGGCTGTCAAACCGGTCGATACTCTGGCCGACAAACGAGGACCAAGGTCTCTACCTATAGTGGTAGCACCAATCATCAAAATGCTTGGTTTTTGTTCGTTTATAATTTGAGTTATAGCTTGAGTATAAGGTTCGGTAAGGTAGTCTTTAAGCAAATCGTTGTCAACTACTAATACTTTATCGGCACCTGCTGCTATAAGGTCTTGAGCTTTGTTTGTGATATTTTTGCCAAGCAAAATAGCCACTACATTTTCTTTTAAAGTGTCGGCCAATTCACGGGCTTTTCCCAAAAGTTCAAGTGCTACACTTTGGATTACGCCTTCGCGTTGTTCACAAAAAACGTAAACATCTTTATATTGAGTTGTATCCATTTTGTATCAAAATTAATTTGTTTAGATAATAAATTTTTCTTTCAATTTGCTAACGATAATACCCACTGCTTGTTCTGCATCTACTTCGTATTGTTCGCCTGCCGGTTTCAAGCTTTTTGGGAATGCTTTTGCAACACTTGTTGGTGAGCCTGCTTTACCAATTTTAGCTTCATCAACATTTATTTTGTCGGCACCCCATACTTCTATTTCTCTGTTGTAAGCGTTTACGATACCGCTAACACTCATGTAGCGAGCTTTGAAAGCAGGAGCCAATACTGTTACTAAACAAGGCATATCTACTTCTAACATTTGATAACCTTCTTCGGTTTGTTTGCGGATAGTGAAGGTCTTTTTGCCATCGTATTCCAAGTTTTCCAAGTACGATACTTGTGGCAAATCTAAATGTTCGGCTATTTGAGGTCCTACTTGTGCTGTATCGCCATCGATAGCTTGACGACCGGTAATGATAAGGTCGTGTTCGATGTTGCGTAATGCACCTGCAATAGCATTTGATGTTGCCAAAGTATCGGCACCACCAAGTTTGCGGTCGGTCAACAATATTGCACGATCTACGCCCATAGCCAAAGCTTCGCGAAGAATATCTTCGGCTTGTGGCAAACCCATTGTAATAACTGTTACATGAGCACCATATTTATCTTTAAGTTGAAGAGCCAATTCCAAACCACCTTTATCATCGGGGTTCATAATGCTGGGAACGCCTTCACGAATTAATGTACCTGTTTGAGGGTTTATCTTAACCTCAGTTGTATCGGGTACTTGCTTTATACAAACTACTATTTTCATTATATTCTGTTTAAATAATTTGAGCTTGTTGTCTACTATTGTTTACGATAAGCTCTTTTTTGTAAATAAACCGGTATTTGTAAAGTGTTTAACTGAAAAAAACTCTTTTCAAATACTATTTCTTAAACAATTTACCTGCTATTACCATACGTTGTACTTCGGAAGTACCTTCGTAGATTTCGGTAATTTTAGCATCTCGCATCATGCGTTCTACAGGATATTCACGAGTATATCCGTATCCGCCATGGAATTGAACTGCTTTTGTAGTTACTTCCATTGCTGTTTCGGCACAGAATAGTTTAGCCATTGCTGCATCTACCGAATATGGCATACCGTTATCTTTTTTGTAGTGTGCACTGCGTACTAACAAACGAGCAGCTTGTACCTTAGTTTCAAGGTCGGCCATTTGGAATTGTGTGTTTTGGAATTGCGAAATGCTACGTCCAAATTGTTTACGTTCTTTGGTGTATTTTACAGTTTCGTCCATAGCACCTTGTGCTATACCTAATGCTTGTGCAGCTATACCTATACGACCACCATCCAATGTTTTCATGGCTATAGCAAAACCACCACCTATTTTTCCTAATAAATTATCTTTGGGTATGCGACAATTTTCGAATATAAGTTCGGTAGTTGCCGATCCACGGATACCCATTTTCATTTCTTTCTTTCCAATGCTGAATCCGGGAGTACCTTTTTCTACAATGAAAGCAGATATACCTTTTGTTCCCAACGATTTGTCAGTCATGGCTATTATGATATATACGTGGGCATAACCACCATTGGTGATAAATATTTTGCTACCATTTAATACCCATTCTTCGCCGTCCAATACTGCAGTAGTTTGTTGGCCTGCTGCGTCGGTACCTGCGTTAGGTTCGGTCAAACCAAATGCTCCAACCCATTCTCCCGATGCTAATTTGGGTAGATATTTCATTTTTTGTTCTTCAGTACCATTTTCCAAAATAGGAGCAGCGCATAACGATGTGTGTGCCGAAAGTACAACGCCTGTAGTACCACATACACGAGACAATTCTTCAACTGCCATACCATACATCATATTTGTGCCACCGGCACCACCATATTGTGTTGGAATGGGAATACCCATCAAGCCTATTTTTCCCATTTTTTCTACTGTTTCTATCGGAAAGCGTTCTTGCTCATCGATTTCAGCAGCCAAGGGTTTTACTTCTTTTTCCGCAAATTCGCGTATCATTTGCAAAAAAAGATTCTCTGTTTTTGATAAGTTGAAATCCATAATTTATCTGTTCTTTATTTGTTATTATCTTTATTATATATCTATTTGAGTGTAAGGTGTTGTATATCTATGTTTTATGTGTAAATATAACTTTCCTTACAGTATGCAAATATACGTATTTTTATGGAATATTCATAGTATTATTTCTTTAATTTATCAGGTGTCTTGAAAAAAAAGATATGATAGGAGTGTTTTGGCAGATACTTTTATGTCGGTTGAATGTTTATGAATACTTAGTAATAAGATACTTATGTGATATAGTGGGAGTAGACTTTTTCTTTTCTCAATTGCAGAAATACCGGCGTTCAGTCTTAGTTCTATGTCCGGTGAAATGTTTTGGGAAGATTGGATCTTGTACAAATAAAAAAAGAGAGACAAACTTTGTCTCTCTTTTATCTTGTAGTCCGTAGGGGATTCGAACCCCTGATTTCAAGAATGAAAATCTTGCGTCCTAACCAGCTAGACGAACGGACCACGTAAAAAATGTATAATTAAAATCTTTGAATTATGAATTCTAAGTCCGTTGTAGCTATTACATAGCGTTTACTTGACGCATCAATTTAGATTTCAAGTTCGAAGCTTTGTTCTTATGAATAACCGAACGTTTTGCTAATTTGTCTATTATAGACATCATTTTAGGTAAGCGTTCTACAGCAACAGCTTTCTCATTCAAAGCTCTAAAATCACGCAATGCGTTACGCATAGTTTTAGCGTAGTATCTGTTTTCTATTCTTCTTCTTTCGTTTGCACGAATTCTTTTCTTCGACGATTTATGATTTGCCATTTCTATTTATTTATTTTTTGTAGTCCGTAGGGGATTCGAACCCCTGATTTCAAGAATGAAAATCTTGCGTCCTAACCAGCTAGACGAACGGACCATCTTTTCTTCGAATTAC
>JAFZFU010000028.1 GCA_017555745.1 Bacteroidales bacterium | reverse complement strand
CTTCTTATTGGTAAAGCAGCCACTGAATATTATTCATCTTTATCCCCGTCTTTTGTTTCTTCGGGTGCGATGTTTGGTTTTGCCGAGTATTGTTCTTCGTCTTCTTCAATGCATTCCAATATGTTTATCAGTCGGTGTATTGTTCTTCTTTTTATTTTTTCCATCATGGGATCGGTGCCATACACAAGGTCTGTGCTTTTGCAAGAGGTAGGGCCACACTTTAGTTCGTATTCAATACCGTTGTACGATATTGAGCTGAACATAAGTATATGTGCGTAGGCATCTATTATGGTGTTTCCGGCAGTTGGCAAGCAGTTGTATATGTTTAATTCGAGCTTGTCGATGTCGAACTCTTCGTCGGTTTCTATTTCGCAGTAGTAGTGTGCTTTGTTTTCGAATATGCGTACACCCACTATGTCTTTTTCGAATGCCCAATCTTTTGTACCAACGCAATATGTACTTACTTTGTCGGTGTTTATATTTTGGTAGTTTACTTCGATGTCTAAGTCGTAGATTTCATCGTTAAAAGCCATACCGCAATAGCCTTTTTCTAAGTCAATCATACCATCTGGTTTAATGCCACAATAATCAAATTCGGTGCCTAAAAAGGAAATTTTAATTGTATTCATATTCTTGTTTTTAGTGTTTGTAAAAATCTTTTATTCAATATTTCTTAAACCTTGTAGATATTTATTGGCTTTCGTTCGGAATGCGTATCCGCTATAGCCGGTCCGGTATATGTCATTGGCAAACTGCTCTTTGTTGTAGCCATGCTCAAGGTTATGGGCTATGGTGGCGTTTATGTGGCTCAGTACAGATGTTGGTATAGTTATTTCTATATCGTATCTATCGTCCTTGTATGTAATGCAATAGTCTTGCATATCCGCTGCAAAAGCGTTGCACCATTCTGCCACTTTGATATGAGGGTTCCACCTAAACGAGGGTTGTTCCATATCTTGTTTTTCCCAATATTGGCACTCCAAACCGCTGTTTGTAACGGTGGCAAAAACAAACGAAGTACGTTCGTATTTGAAGGCAATATATTTTATAAAGTCAGGCGTAATGTTGAAGAAGATATATCTTTTGGCATCGCCATCTATGTAATATGCGGTGTTTGCCAACACCTTGTCGATATTGCTTATATCGCTTTTCAGGTGGCGTTTCTTTTTCTCTATCTTCTTCAATATGTCAATATTGCATTCTTCGCAACTTATAATGCCTATTGTTTTTACAAAGTCGTATCTGTTCATAATTCTTGTCTTTTCCTATTATATATAAATGAAAAGCCGGAAAAATTAAAAGAGAGGTGTTGTTTTTTTAGTTATAAATGTCATATGCGTAATAAGTTGCAAAAAAAACTATAATTTTGTTCGATGTTTTGAAATAATTGTGTACCTTTGCAAAATCAAATTTGAGCTTAAGCGGCTAAGGTAAGTTCTCCGTTGAACTCAATGATAGAATATATTTTTTTAGAACTTACCACCTTAAAATATATTCATTATGACAGTTAAAAGAATAATTATTGCACTACTAAGTGTTGTGTTTTTGGGAAGTGCCGATATTCAGGCACAAGAAGAAGGTTTTTTAAAGGAATTGGAAATCGATATATCTGCTTCGCCAAAAGCTATTGTAGCTGACGAATCTATCAATATTTCATCCAACAAATTGGCTGTGCGATACAGATGTAACGACAATCTATCGATAGGCATAGGAACTGCCCTTGCCCATATATCTATTTCGGATCTTTCTGCTTCGTATGTTCCTTTCTATTTATCGACACGTTATGGCTTTACACCGGATAATAAAGTATCGCCTTACTCATTAGTAAATGTTGGTGCTTCGACTTTCGGAAACGATGTTTTATTTCAAGCTAGAATAGCAGCCGGTATAAATATTTCGTTGGCAGATAATTGTAGTATGTTTTTAGAAATTGGCTTGGGATATTTGGCGGATGCGTCATTTTGGGCACCTATATTTATGGGTATAAGATTTTAGATTCTTTTCAGTATATCTCCAAAAAGAAATTATCCCTTCCATTGTGGTTTATAACTGCATTGGAAGGGATTTTTGTTTATTAATCAGATAACTTATTATGCTTGACATGCTAATGTGAGATGCTTGACAAGAAGGTCTCCCAAGGGCGTTGGGAGACTATGTGTTCAGCTATCGTGTGTAAGCACTTCAACGTGTGGAGCTTTACACATTAAGCATGTTGATGATGTGTTCCACTATTGCCATTGTAGAGCTGCTCATACGATGACCGCCTTTGGGGTCGAGGTGGATTACAAAGCCGTTGGTGTATGCCATGGTGGCATTGTCTAATGTGGCTTCTTTGCCTAGCAGTTCGTCGTTTGGCGAGAATACTGCGTGGTTGTTTATGCCCGGTATCACTTGGTGTGTGGCTTTGTAGTGGGCTATGCCTTGGCAAATTGCGGGTGTTATGTCGAAGTGGGTAGCTCCATCTTGTCGTTGACAGAAGTATGGGTGTGTGCCGTAGCCTATGTTTTTGGCAAGCGACACATCGGCGTTCACTGCCGGATTGCATATTATCTTTGTGGCATTGGGGGCGTTGGCATACATGGTCATAAGTCCGCCATACGATGTGCCTATCACTATTTGTGGATTATATTGGGCCACTATATCGTTTATCTTATCGATGGCTTGCCCTAATTCTTCGCCCACTTCGGGCAATATCCATTGATATTGAGGGAATAGCTTTTGCAGTTCGCGGCCTGTGTTCGAGTTCGCTCCCGATGCCAAGCCATGTATGTACATGGCTGTCGGCTTGCTTGTGTTTGATTCTTTCTTGTTCATTATATTATTAATTATTGGTTTTGAATCCTATTGTTTTACTGCTTTGTCGTTTCGAATTAAGTTTTTCGTTTTCACACATTTCTTCCAGTTGCGATAACGTACATTCTTGGTTATATAGTATGTTATGCACTTCTATTTTTCTTACTACGTTTTCAATCTCGCCACCGCTTAGGTCGTACTTTTGGGCAAGTATCTCTGCATCGCTTTCGTTTAGTTCGGGCATCATGGCTTGCCATATCTTGCTTTTGGCTTCGATTGTGGGACGTTCAAACTCTATTTTATACAAGAAACGTCTTTCAAAAGCTTTGTCTAAGTTCGATGTCAAGTTGGTGGTGGCTATCATTATTCCGTCAAGGTTTTCCATCTCTTGCAGTATAATGTTTTGTATGGAGTTTTCCATCTTATCTACAGCACGTTCGGCACCTTCTTGGCGTATGCCCAACACGGCATCGGCTTCGTTGAACAGCAGTATGGGGGCTTTTTTCAAGGTCTTTACATAGTTGCGATAGCGATCGAATGTACGTTTTATATTTTTTTCGCTTTCTCCAACCCACATGCTCTTTATTCTCGACACATCTATCATCATCACATCGCGGCCTGTTAGGCGACTTATCTGGTTTACAGTTTCGGTTTTACCCGTTCCCGGCGAGCCGTAGAACAAACAGGCGAAGCCTTGTCGCATACCTTTTGCTTTCAGGCGGTTTTGAATGTTGGCAAAGTTCTCTTCTTGCAACAGATTGCACAATATCGATATTTCTTTTTCTACTTTCGGACTATAATATAGTTGTTTTTCGGCAAACGATGTATGCTTCATCAGCTCTTTGGCTGTATCTTTCATCTCGATGATGTTAAATTCAGGAAACAATTTCTTTTGCACTTCATCGGTAAGGTGTAGCCTTTCAAAGTCGCATTGCCCATCAACGCATTCGGGTTCTATTATTTTCTTAGTTAGCAAAGGATTGCATTTTTCTATTATTGACTTTTGCATTCTGCGTTTGTTGGCTTTCTTAAAGTGTTCAAGATATTCTCTTTCGTATAAATATTCGTTATTTTCTATTATAAATTCTTTGCAAAATGTGTAAAACAGTAACTTATGAAAAAAGTTTAGTTTGTTTATCTCTAACTCGCGCATGGCTTTGCAGAAGTGTAAATTGCGATTGGCATTTATCAGATAATCAATCTCGTCGCATATTGTACGTTCATCCATCTCGTCAGAGTCATCGAGTATGTCTTCTATTTTGTCGAACAAATCGTCGATATTTGTTATGTTCAAATACTTGGAGTGATCGTATTCTTCGTTGTTTTTTATGGCGGTCAGCACCGGAATCGGCATTTTGTAGTT
>JAFZFU010000027.1 GCA_017555745.1 Bacteroidales bacterium | reverse complement strand
GACCCGGATGGGGAGGAGATTTGGATTGGTACTTATGATGGTTATAAACGTAGCAAATATATACCTAACCAAAAAGGTAACATAGGTATTGCAGAAACTTTGGATAAGATTTATAAATCTAAAGCTGGTAAGTTTGTTATTAATTCTTTGATTAGCTCAGATGAAATGTATTTCATTTCAGAAAATGCTAATCCATCGGGTAACGAGAATCCAGGGTATATTGACGCTAACAACCAAATATACTTAAATACTAAAAAACATGGATTAAACTATTTGACTCTTTCTCACGAATTATTTCATGCATTTCAAGACAAAAACAATGTACATGGAAAATTAAGAAGTAAAGAAGTAGAGGCATTCATCTTCTCCGGAATAGTACTTTCTCAAGTTAATGAAGGAAATGATGTTGTCTCATTATCTCACTTAATGCCATCAGGTATGCTAGAGGCATATGCACCTCTAGAAAATACATCTAAAAAGGGTAAAGAATACCAATCCGCCATGATATCTCTTACAAAAGGATTCAGTGCTAAACAAATGGGAATTGCTGTATCCCGTTTTTTGAACTTTTCCAGAGAGGGAGAAGGATATAGATATAACTATGGGTATTGTGATGGTGATGGTATACGATACTATCCTAACAATAGTTTGCTATACAAAAATTCAAAATATTTATACTAATTAGTTGTTGATATGAAGAAATTCGTACTATTCTTTTTCCCAATAATAATTCTCGTTGGTTGTTTCAATACCATTGAAGAAAATAATTTAGAAGATATTGATTTTATGGATGATCCTCAGTATAAGTATCTAATACCTTATAAACCCATAACAGACATCATGTATAACAATAATGATTATTCTGATTACGACTCCTTATTCTGCTATTATGGAATAATAGTGACAATCATAGAATCTAATTGGAATAAAAAACATGATTCCCTCCATATTAAACGTCTTAAAGTAGACAATGATACGAACTGGTGGGACTATGCATCGTTGTACGGGAAGCGGAGAGATAAGACTGAATGGGAAGAAATATGTAATAAGAGACTGCTTCCAGATACTCTTGATTCGTGCTATTATAAAATGTTGGAAATTTTAGATGTAATTAATCATGAGATTGAGTCGAGGATATATTACTTTGACAGCATAGATTGGAAAAGTAATCAAGATTATTATGAACGCCTTTTCAATAGAAAAAATGTTCAATTTTCTATTAGAGGAAAGGTACTTGTTGTTACCTAGGTTTGTCATTATAGTCGAGTATGTATGAAACAAGGAATGAAAAGAAATATGAAAAGCAATAAAGCTATAAAAGAACGAAAAAAATGCAATTATCAAAATAAATCCGTAATTTTGCAAATCGAAAACAACCGAAGAATATGCATCAAAACTATATAAAATATCACGTTGAAACGCCGCCAAAAAGACCCCAATCTTTTACCGGGAAAGAAAGAGACTCTGAGACAGGCTTTTCCTACTTCGGAGCGAGGTATTATGACTCGGATATTTTGACAGGTTGGCTTAGTATAGATCCTATGGCGGATAAGTATCCGAATATTTCTCCGTATGCTTATTGTGCTTGGAACCCGGTTCGGTTGGTGGACCCGGATGGGGAGGATATATACTGGTTGGATGTCACTACAGGATCGTTAAAATTAAGTGCCAGAACAAAAGATAAAACTGATAAAATTATTGCGGGATCTTATCAAGGTATTGGCAGAGCTAGATCATTTAAAACAAACGCTAGTATTACATTTTCAAAAGGAGTTTTAGATGGTATAAAAGATAAAGATTATTCAAAAACAGGCTTCGTTTCTTCGAACGGGACACAAGAAGATGCAATAAGAGTTGCAAAATTCATTTCATTCTATTCTTATAAAGAATTAAGTGGAGTCGGATTTACTACAGAAAAAGGGGATGAAGAAGCTGAAATATTTAAGTGGAGCAAAAATACCTATGAAATATCTAATAATCCAGAAAACTATTCTGCACCCGATAATACAAAAAAAATAGATTTTCATTTTCATACACATTGTGGAAAATCTGATGGAACTATGGGATATGGTATTCCTAGTAAGGAAGATCTTGAATTTGCAAAAGAACAAGTTTCTACATACGGAGAAGACAATTTCTACATTATTTCTCGCAAACAGGGATTAATACGATATAATGAATTTGGTCCATTATATATAAATACTAATATACCGAAAAGTTTAAAAAGATATAAGAGATGAAACAAAAACGAATTTTTAAATTACTTTGCTATATGGCAATGCTTATCTGTGTTGGATGTAATAATAACACAAATCAATCGGTTAATACAAATTATATTACGCAAAACGAATACAAAGAAACCAATGATATTCTCAACTATAAGTACGGAATTACTGATAGTATCAGAAAGAGAATGTTTTTATCTGAGCTTGCTTTCCATTATGCTCTCGAAAATGATTATTCGATTGATAGTTCTGCACCTATAATAACGGTCTCCTACGAAAAGAAATACAAAGATTTTGATGTATATTCTATTGGACGTTCCGATCCATGGGCTTTGGATGCGATGGAAGTAACAGAACTTGAACTGATGGGACGATATATTGTTGCATACTCTATACCCGGAGGAGACACCTTGAGCATGGATGAAATAATACAGATGGGAATAAACTCAGAAAGTGGTGAATATATAAGTGTACATGAATCTTCGTGGTTTGTTTTCTTATCATCGGATATGCGTAAATACATAATTGTAAAGGGAGCATTCGCAAAAGAAGAAGCATGTATAGAATTAGATCTCTTTTTAAGCGATTCTCTTTCTCATAATTCCGGTCACTAACACCACCACTACAATAATACAAGAAAGCATATCATAACCTTTATCAGGTGCTTCCTTGTATATGGTTGTGCATACAGTATCTGTATGATAGCGGTGCATAGTGTCGGTGTGTAAGCGATAGCGGTATTCGGTTTTCAATCGGTCTACGAATACTGTGTCGCCTTTGGTTTCGGTGGTGGTATAGCGGTCTATCATCACGCTGTCGTAATGATGTTGTGCTATATACACGGTGTCGGCAGTGTGTAGTATTTCTTTGTCGGTTCTACACGGGGCTAATAGTAATGCCGTTGTTAGCAATAGATGTCTTTTCATAGAATTATTCTGTTAGCACTAGAGTCAACAGACAACGGAGAACTTCGCAAACTAATAGCTATGAAATTTGAGAGGCTTCATAGACTACAAATCTACGAGACTACAAGTGGCTGTTGCCTTATGCTTCACAGAGTATTTATTTTCAATTCTTTTTCTTTCATACAAGTTTTCAACTTGCAAAGATAGACATTTGTTTTAAATTATTCATTTTTCAAGCTAAACATTTAGTGTATAATGCCCCCGATTCTCATTATGGGAAACTCTATCCACCATATTTTTTTATTGAAAAATGTATTGTAAAAAGTAAATATTACAGACGAATAAGGATCTTCTGCATAATCTAGATGAAAGCAGTTTACATCAATATAGGTACAATAATGACTTTCTATTTTTCCTATTTTATATTCACTGCATTCATCGTTCCACCAACCTTTTTTACTTATTTTTGAGATAAATTTATTTTGATTTAATGATTTAACAATTTCTAAATCATCTATATAGATAGGTAAATTTATTTTTCTTAAATCCACAAAAACTAATTGTACACTATCATCAACATGCAAATATTCGAATGCATC
The DNA here is from genome assembly GCA_017555745.1 of Bacteroidales bacterium. Classification (GTDB taxonomy): domain Bacteria; phylum Bacteroidota; class Bacteroidia; order Bacteroidales; family P3; genus HGM05376. Next base: position 7,534 of record JAFZFU010000027.1, on the reverse strand, counting down.
ATATATTAAATATTCACATTGTACTACATTAGCCGGAGAAACATATCCGCATTCGTTGATGCATCGTTCGTTGATAGGATTGACCGTCGAATTAAATTTATGATTTGGCAAACCCTGTGATTCGATTAATTGATTATAAGAGCCAATAATGATAACTCCCGGTATTTTGACATCGGTCATCGAAATTGAATAATCGGTGTTTTGAGCCACAATATTACACCCAGACATAAACAGGCAGATTATTCCAAATACAAATTTCTTATTAATCAGCGTATATCGTGTAAAATAAGTCAAGAAATTATTTTCACAAAGAATATTTTGCAATCGATAGTGATTGATGCATCTTGTTCTACAACAGTCTTTTTCCATAGCTACTATATTCGTTTTTAGTGTGGCAAAGATACGAAATATTTTTTATATGGAGTAATTCAGATAGTGTATGTTTTGTATATTCTTGTTTTTTAGAGATGTATATATTTAGGTCCAATAGCTATTGTTGACATTGCGAAAGTTTTAGTGCCATATCACAATTTGTAGTGTTTGCTTCGCAGAGAGAGTGTGTGGGGGCTCTCCCCTATTTGACGGTATACCGTCGTACAGCTGACGATATACTGTCGTTCCTTTGACGGTATACCATGAATTTTGTGGTAATATATTCCCGGCAAAAAGGCCACGACATTTACATCTATCAGGCCTCAAACAGTCTGCAAGCATTGCGCTAAAATACAAGGTAGAATAGGTTAAAACGGGGTTGCCAACATATTTTGTTTGAAAACTTTAGTATAACTGCGTATAAATACAAAATAAATGCGTATATTTGCAAATGAATTGGTAAAGGGTAGATATTTAGTAATATGCAAATTATCAAACTGATTCTATCTTTTTGAAATACAAAATTAATTCAAAAACAGATATTAAACAATGAGATACAAAATAATTGACAGATATATATTAGGCAAGTTTCTGAGAACTTTCTGTGCTGCCATAGGGTTAATTATAGTCATTGTTATAGTTTTTGACATATCGGAAAAGCTCGACGACTTTCTTAGTCGCAATGCACCTTTGAAGTTGATTGTATTTCAATATTACCTTAACTTTATACCCAGTTTTGTAAACTTGTTCAGCCATTTGTTTGTGTTCATTTCGGTTATCTTTTTTACCTCCAAGATGGCGGGCAACACCGAGATTATAGCCGTATTAGGCAATGGCATAAGTTTTAGACGGATGTTGGTGCCCTATATGTATGGAGCCACGATAATAGCCATAGTGATATTTATTTTTGGCAACTTCGTTATACCCATCAATAACACCTATGTAAAAGACTTTGAACGCAACTATATAAAAAACACCTACCAAAACAATATGCGTAACATACATATACAGATAGAAAAAGGTACGCAGATATATGTAGAAAGTTTCGACAACAAACATAATATAGGATATAAGTTTACCAAAGAAGTTTTTTCGGATAAGAACGAGATGGTTGCCAAAATTACCTCCGACCAGATTACCTTCGACAGCGTTTCGTGCAATTGGAAAGCATTCAACTATAGTTGCCGCACCATCAACGGCTTGGAAGAAACCTTTACACGTCGCCCCGACACACTGCTCAACCTCGGCATTACTCCCGCCGACTTTAATATAAACTACAACAGTGTCGAAACGATGAACTTTTTTAAACTACGTGAGTTTATAAAACAAGAACAACAACGAGGCTCGCACCTTGTGGTAACATATAAGATAGAACAATACCAACGTATGCTAAACCCCTTGGCTATAATAATAATGACCCTTATAGGGGTGGCGGTATCGTCGCGGAAAATGCGCGGCGGTGTGGGTATACATTTAGCCATAGGTATAGCCATAGCATTCTCGTTTATAGTATTTATGAAAATTACCACGGTATTTGCCACCAACGGTAATTTAAGTCCATTTATGGCGGTGCTTCTACCTCAGATAATATACGCCATAACGGCATTTGTTTTGATTAAAAAAGCACCTAAGTAGAGAAACCATAATAAATACAATATATAACTATGAAGATTTTAAATTCTATAGCCTGTTCAGTGATGAGAGCCAGATATTCTGAAGTCGAAAAGATGATAAACAATCCTATCGAAATTCAGAACAACGTGTTTCGCCAACTGATAGCCTCGGGCAAGCACACCGAATGGGGCAAGAAGTACGACTATGAGAACATAAAATCGTGGGACGACTACAACCAAAAGGTGCCCATAAACGACTACAACGCCTTTATTCCCTACATACAGAGAATGCAAAAAGGCGAACAAAACCTATTGTGGAACACCCCGATAAAGATGTTTTCGAAGTCGAGTGGCACATCGGGACGGGTAAGCAAATATATACCTGTTAGCCGCGAAGCATTGAAGCAATGCCATTACAAAGGCGGTGTAGACATGTTGATAATGTATTGCAACATGTATTCGGTATCTAAAATATTTTCGGGCTACAACCTTGCCTTGGGTGGCAGCAAGCAAAGCACACCCAACGACTCGTACTATTGTGGCGATGTATCGGCGATAATAATAGACAATCTGCCACGCTGGGCCGAACACTTTCGTGCTCCCAAACGCGAGATAGCTCTTATGAACGAATGGGAAAGCAAGCTGATACGCATGGCCGAAACCACAAGCCGACAAAACATTGTAAGCCTTGCAGGGGTACCATCGTGGATGTCGCTATTGCTGCAACGCTGTTTGGAAATGACCGGCAAAAACAACATTGGCGAGATGTGGCAAAACTTGGAGGTATACTTCCATGGCGGAGTGGATTTTCTGCCTTACAAGCAGAAGTTTAAACAACTTATCCCCAACCCCGATATGCGATATGTGAACATATACAACGCCTCCGAAGGCTACTTTGGAATACAAGATCAACGAGATGTGTCGGATATGTTGCTATTGCTAAACAACGGTGTGTACTACGAATTTATCGAAACTTGCGAGTTGGACAAAGAATACCCCAAGGTAACACAACTCGAAAATGTGGAGATAGGCAAGAACTATGCGTTGCTGCTAAGCACCAACGCCGGACTATGGCGCTACCTTATAGGCGACACCGTAACGTTTACTTCCAAAGCACCTTACCGCATACAGATAACGGGACGTACACGCAACTACATCAATGTTTGTGGCGAAGAGCTAATTGAAGACAACGCCAACCAAGCCATAAAAACTGCCTGTATGGAAACAAACAGTATAGTAAAAGAATATACTGCCGCTCCCTATCTTTCGGCCGACAACAAACCCATAGGACACGAATGGGTAATAGAGTTTGAACAAGAGCCCGAAAACAAAGAACTGTTTGCCGAACTATTGGACAAAGCGCTGAAAGCCTCCAACTCCGACTACGAAGCAAAACGATACAAAGACCTTATACTACAAAAACCGGTTATAAACTTTGTACCCGCCGAAACGTTTATGAAATGGCTCAAAGCCAACAATAAACTTGGAGGACAACACAAGATACCACGACTAAAAAACACAAGAGAGATAATAAACGAAATATTGAAACACGCAAATACACAACTATAATGACTATACAAGAAATAGAAAACCAAATAATAGAAGAGTTTGACAACTTTGAAGACTGGATGGACAAATACAACTACATCATAGAGATGGGTAGAGAGTGTCCGATAATAGACGAGAAAGACAAAACCGAAGCCAACCTTATAAAAGGCTGCCAATCGCGAGTATGGTTCAGCGCCAACCTCGTAGACGGCAAAATGGTGTTTGCCGCCGACAGCGATGCCGTTATTACCAAAGGTATTGCCTATTTGCTGATAAGAGCTCTTAACAACCAAACACCACAAGACATAGTAAACGCCGACCTCGGATTTATTGAGAAGATAGGATTGAAAGAACACCTCTCGCCTACTCGCTCAAACGGTCTCACTGCCATGCTGAAACAGCTTAAACTATACGCTTTGGCATACACCACTATGAACAAATAAACACATAATGACATGATTCCAAACAAAGAAACCATAAAAAGTGCCGTTATCGATGTGCTTAGAAACGTACACGACCCCGAAATACCGGTAAATATATACGATATGGGATTGGTATACGGAGTAGAAGTAACCGACGAACACAAAGTTTTTATCACCATGACACTTACCGCTCCAAACTGTCCGGTGGCCGACTCGTTGCCTATCGAGGTGCGCAGCAATGTGCTTATGATAGAAGGTGTTAAAGACGCACAGGTAGATATAACCTTCGACCCACCATGGACCATGGACATGATGAGCGAAGAAGCTAAATTAGAATTAGGATTTTTGTAAAAGAACGCAGATACAAAAAAAAAGTCGTAACTTTGCAAACTCAAATAAACAGAATACAAACTTTAAAATAATAATACGATGAAATTATTAGAAGGAAAAACAGCTCTTATAACTGGAGCAAGTCGCGGAATAGGAAAAGCTATAGCATTGCGCTATGCACAAGAAGGTTGCAACGTAGCCTTCTCCGATTTGGTTCGCAATGAAGCAATGGAAGAAACAGAAAAAGAATTATTATCATACGGCATACAAGCCAAAGGCTATGCTTCGAACGCAGCATCATTCGAAAGCTCTAACGAATTAGTTCAAAGCGTTGTTGCTGATTTTGGCAGAATAGATATTCTTGTTAACAACGCCGGTATCACCAAAGATGGTGCTCTTAAACGTATGACCGAAGAACAATGGGATATGGTAATAAGCGTAAACCTTAAATCGGTTTTCAACCTTACCAAAGCCGTACAACCTATCATGTGGAAACAAGGTGGCGGTAGCGTTATCAACCTAAGCTCGGTGGTAGGTGTATCGGGCAATGCCAACCAATGTAACTACTCGGCTTCTAAAGCCGGTATTATAGGTTTCACCAAGAGTGCCGCAAAAGAAATGGGCGTTCGCAACATACGCCACAACGCTATAGCTCCGGGATTTATAATGACAGAAATGACTGCCGTACTTCCCGAAAACATAAAAGAAGATTGGTACAAGAAAATACCATTGCACCGCGGCGGCGAACCCGACGAAGTGGCTAAGGTGTGCGTATTCTTGGGATCGGACCTTTCGAGCTATGTAACAGGACAAGTAATAAACATCTGTGGCGGTATGAACTGCTAAACCTTACAGCATAGATGAAATACAATAAATACGTAAGTAAACTAATCCGTTTTGGATTGGGAATTGTAGTGATAGCGATAACAACAGTAGGTTGCCACAACAACACATCGACGGGTAACAACGATAGCGACAACTACATCACCTACACCGACGATTACAACCGCACGGTGAAAGTGCCCAACAATCCAAAACGGATTGTTTCTATATCGCCGGCAATTACCGAGATAATATATGCCTTAGGTGCCGACGACAAACTTGTGGGTCGCACCGACTTTTGCAACTATCCCCCTCAGGCAGACACAATAGAAAGCATTGGCGGAATAAACAATTTTAGTATAGAAAAACTGTTGGCCCTCGAACCCGACTTGGTGCTTATAGGCTCTATGGTAAACGAAAACACCGTAAACCTAATCACCAATGCCGGAATAACATTGGTGGCAATTCGCGAGAAAGACCACTTCGAGGCATTGTTCGAAAACATTGAAAAGATAGGTATGCTATGCGGATATCACAACGAGGCCATAAACCTCAACGACTCGCTACGCAAAAAAGTAGAGTTGGTAACAGCCGCCATCGACACTAATGTAAACTACAAACCTACCGTATATTATGTGGTGGGCTATGGCAAAGGTGGCAACTTTACCGCAGGCGGCAACACCTTTATCAACGATATTTTCAATATATGCGGTCTTCGCAACATTGCCGAAGAGATAACAGGTTGGAACTACAGCGTGGAAGCACTGCTCGAAGCCGACCCCGACTATATGGTTATCCGCAAAGAAGATATGGCCGACTTTATAAACACCAAACCCTACACCTACCTTTCGGCAGTGAAACGAGGAAAGGTAATACCCATCGAGAGTGCCTATATAGACCTGCAAGTACCTCGCAACGTCGATGGATTGGTATATATATATAATAGTATAAAAAGCCATAGCAAATAAAAACTTCTCGAAGAACCTGGTGGTGCAAAACCCAGTAGCTTTAGTTCAAAAAACATGATAATGCTTCTCTATTTATTAAATTATTTAACTGAAAGCATACAATTTTAAACCATTCAAAGGGCAATATTTCGGCGTTATTATTTAGATGAATAATAAGTTTATTTTCAATTATTTCAATTTTAGTCCACAAAGAGTGTATGCTTCACAAACCATCTCTTCAATGGTGTATTTAGCATATTGTAATTCCTAAAAAAATCACACTCAAATTTAACTTTTCTCCCAACCTTTGTGTGAATGCCGTTTTCTTTGCATTTTAGGCAATTTCTAAAAATTGCTTTGCAAGTAATTTATGGAATTTTGCTAGAAAGATTTCTGTTTTCTTTTGATTGAGTATAGCGGGCTATCCGATTGAAAAAGAAATCGAAAGATTTCGGTAACGTTGCGATTAAGCGAGTAAAGAGCAATGCCTTAGCATTAGCTCTTTCGAGCGATAGCAACATCGACGAAGTCAACAACGCAAAGCACGCAAAAGTTCTAAAAAAATATCGAAGTAGTCTAAACGTGGAATTTTTAGAAGTTGCCGTAATATATCGACCTGACTTTGACAGTATATCATCACAGTCATAACACCCTATCATGAAGCAATCGACAATAGGGTATAAAAAAAATGCATTGGGTTTAATTTTTTTCTCATTTCTGCTATATATACATAGGCAATTTATAAATTAAACAATTAAAATATCATGAAAGAAACCGCCACAAATTCTCCGGCAAAAACTATTGTAGAATGTATCAGCAGCATAGTGAACAACACCGAAGAACTCGGTTTGTGCAAAGAGTTATTCCAAACATCTGGCAGTGAACTTGAATATGTAAGCACGATGATGAACATCAGTGAACGTCAAGCATTGATATTCTCGCTATTCGCAAACGAAGGCGTGGACGGGTGCTTCTCGTTAAGCGATTTTTCCCACACATTGAAATGCAAAAACATCGAGTTGCTTACATTTCTCACTGATGTAGAAGAATTAGAGAAAAAGTATCTGATACGCAAAGACTATTGTCGAAAAAACAAAGAGTTAAGCACTAACTACAAAATGCCGATTCCGGTGCTGACCGCCATAAAAAACAACGAAGAATACGATCACTCCAAGTATTTGAACATAACAAATATCGACGATTTGTTCAACAAAATAGAAGACATACTCGACGACTCTGACGAGATGGACGAACGTACAATATGCGACGAGATTGATTATCTGATAAATGCCAATCGCAATTTACACTTCTGCAAAGCCATGCGCGAGTTAGAGATAAACAAGCTAAGCTTTTTTTATAAGTTACTGTTTTACACATTTTGCAAAGAATTTATAATAGAAAATAACGAATATTTATACGAAAGAGAATATCTTGAACACTTTAAGAAAGCCAACAAACGCAGAATGCAAAAGTCAATAAT
>JAFZFU010000026.1 GCA_017555745.1 Bacteroidales bacterium | reverse complement strand
TTTCACCGAAATCTTTCTATTTCTTTTTCAATCGTATAGCCCGCTATGCTCAATCAAAAGAAAGTAGAAATCTTTCTAGTGAAATTCCGCAAACCACCTACAAAGCAATTTTTAGAAGTTGCCATTAGTTATTTAATTTGCATATTCATTGTCCCATTCGTCAAATGCTTTGTCGAATACTGCATCGATTTCTTGTTTGGTTTGTGTGTGGAATATTGTTATTGTTTGGTTTATATGCGATATGTATATATTGTTTTGGTTATGGGAGGCTGTGTCGGTAATAAAATTCGGCATACAGTATTCCATCACGCATGTTTCGAAAATATCGTTATTTTTTGCTATTTGTTCTTTCTCTTCTTCGGTCAACTCCGGTATTTTAAAGTCTTGTTGCAGTGCGTGCCACGCTTCGGTATTGGTGGCATGCAGTATTGTGGCACTTATGGCAAGGGTGTCGTTTATTTTAAATGCTTTCACAAAGGTGGCTTCCACTGCCGGTTTGTCGGCATAATGGTTATACACCTCTTGGTGGCAATCTTCTTTATGCGGCAATATATATGTGGAATATTTAACCAGTGCCACACCTGCCGCACACACCATCAACAGCACCACAAAACGTATTATGCGAAGTTTATACATTGTGTCAAAGTTTTATTTAGTTGTTCGCATACCATGGCGGGCTTGTGTGCGTTGTGGCCTATAACGTATTGGCATTCCAAGTCGGGTGTAAAGTGATACGAAACGCCCACAATAATCAACGCCACAATAGCTTTAGCTATAATCAAGGCTCGTTTTATATTCCGTTCCCAAATAAGACAACGTTTCACATAGTTGTCCACTATCTCTTGTGCCCTTATATCAGCATCGTTGTATAACAATTCCTTTTTATTATCTATTGATTTCATATCTCAACCTTTATTGTTTAGCTTTTTGTATATTGTCTTCATTTTGTTTATCATTCGCGATTTTTGCTGTCTCGCTGCAGCGTATTGCACTCCCATATTGTCAGCAATCTCTTCGAGAGATAAGCCTTTAAGATATAAATCTAAAAGCTTTTGGTCGTTGGGTGGCAGATATGCACGCAGTTCGGCTATCAAAGTTTCTTCATCATGCTCTTCCACAGCTCCGCTTATTTGGTGCGAGTCCGTCAATGGCTCATAACGTTTCTTTTTCTTCAAATATCTTAATATTATATTCTTTGTAACGCCTTTAACCAAGTGTTCTTCGTTGGCTCTAAACTCCTCTATCGAAGACCGTTTCAATATCTCCCACAACGTTTGAGACACATCTTGCACAGCATCTGCAAATGTTTGTCCTCCCGAATCAATGTCGGCAAAACGACATCGCAACCATATCTTTTTACCATATCTATTTATTATCTCTTCGTAATATATCAATTTTTCGGCATCAAGCATATTAATTTCGGTATATACCTTTATCTGTCTTTTTAGAATTCTAATTTCATCGGTCTATATTTCCGACTTGCGTATACTATATCGTTTTTAAAGGTCAAAATGTGACACAAATTACATATTTTAATATCTTTTTGTGCTTTTTTAATAGATAAAACCTTTTCAAAAAGTTAAGAACCCACAAAACTACAAGCATCTTTCTCAATCGCATAGCCCGCTATGCTCAATCAAAAGAACTAGAAATTTTCCTAAGAAAATTGCATTTAAGCGAGCGAAGAGCAATGCCTTAGCTTAGCTATTCCGAGCGATAGCAACATCAACGAAGTCAACAACGTAAAGTACGCAAAAGTTTAAAGAAGAATTCTTCTATTTTACTGAAACATGGACTTTTTTAGAAATTGCCTTTTATAAAAACCCCTAACTATCTTGCAATTTATACCCTATTGTCGTTCGAATGATGATAGGGTCTTACGAGAATGATGGTATACCATGAATTTCTACTCCCCGACTATTTCTAAATCCAATCGTGATGTAACAGAATCGTCATCGAGACCCGGCACAAAAAACATCGGGAGGAAAATTTGATGGAAAATATCTCAAATCAAAATTATGCTATTGAGAGGGGTGCGACCTTTTGCTATCACCAAAAGTTGCATTACTCAAAAGCCAAACATTTACAAACTTAAAGCAATGATGCTATGGTAAGACATGTAAACTACACCGACAGAGTATTTTTTTGATACTTTATCACTAATAATTGATAAATAATTCATATCTTTGCAAAACAATACGATATGGTTTTAATATTTATTACTACCTATATATCAGGTGGTAAAACATTTATTTTAAAGATAAATATACAGTAATAATGTTTGCAATACGCAGTAAAAAAGAATTAGCACAAGATACCATCCTTATGGAGGTAGAAGCGCCCCGTATAGCACAATCAGCTTTACCGGGACAGTTTTTGATAGTAAAAATGGAAGAAAATTCTGAACGTATACCATTAACTATCAGTGATTACAACTTGGACAAAGGTACCATTACAATAGTATTTAAGATAATAGGCAGCTCTACCAGAAAGATGGCAGAGTATAATGTTGGCCAAAGTTTCCGTGATGTGGTAGGACCTCTTGGTCGTCCATCGGAATTTGTTTCGCTAAGCCAAGAAGAATTAAAGAGCAAGAAATTTGTGTTTGTAGGAGGAGGTGTAGGTATAGCACCTATATATCCTCAGGTGAAATGGCTTCACAATCATGGTGTAGAGGTAGACTGCATAATAGGAGCCCGCACTCGTTCGCTTTTGGTTTTTGAAGAAGAATTACGTAGCGTATGCAACCTATATGTTACAACCGACGATGGTTCATCAGAATACAAGGGAGTAGTAACCGAAGTATTGAAAACACTTGTCGAAAATGGCAAACACTACGACGAAGTGGTAGCTATCGGACCCATGATAATGATGAAATTCGTTGCTCAAACAGCACAAAGTTATGGCATTAAATGTACAGTCAGCCTCAACTCTCTAATGGTGGATGGCACCGGCATGTGTGGTGCTTGCCGCGTAAGCATAGGAGGCGAAACCAAGTTTACTTGTGTCGATGGTCCCGAATTTGATGCTTCATTGGTAGACTTCGATTTGGCAATGAAACGCCAAGCAATGTACAACACTGTGGAAGGTAAAAAACAAATGGAAGCCGAAGAAGAAGCCGAAGGACACATATGCCATGTGGGAGGCATCGCTGACGAAGTTCGCGACAAAAAACATCGCATACCGGTCAGAGAACAAGACCCAAAAGTACGCGCCAAAAACTTCAACGAAGTATGTCTTGGCTATAATGCTGAAGAAGCTATACTAGAAGCACAACGCTGCCTTAATTGCAAAAATCCACAATGTGTGAAAGGTTGTCCGGTTAATGTACACATACCTGAATTCATAAAATATGTTGCCGAAGGTAATTTTATGGAAGCTGCCAAGGTAATCAACCGCGATTCGGCATTGCCCGCAGTATGTGGACGTGTATGTCCACAAGAAAAACAATGCGAAGGTAACTGTGTGATGGGTAAAAAGTCCGATCCTATAGCTATCGGCAAACTTGAACGTTTTGTGGGAGATTGGGTGAGAGAAAACAAAATAGTATTCGACAAGCCTGTGCAAAACAACGGACACAAAGTGGCTGTTATAGGCAGTGGTCCTTCGGGAATAACATGTGCCAAAGACCTTATGATGATGGGCTATGATGTTACTGTATTTGAAGCATTGCACGAATATGGTGGAGTATTGGTGTATGGTATTCCGGCATTCCGTTTGCCAAAAGAAACTGTGGTACGCTACGAGATAGAGAACGTTCAAAAGATGGGTGTGCATTTCGAAAAAGATATAATAATAGGTCGCACTGTATCTATCGATGATTTGATGGATAAAGAAGGTTTCGAAGCTGTGTATATAGCCTCGGGTGCAGGATTGCCCAACTTTATGAATATACCCGGCGAAAACCTTTGCGGTGTGGTATCGGCTAATGAGTTCTTGACTCGCAACAACTTACTTTTTGCCTACAAAGAAGGTTACGAAACACCAAATTATGTGGGTAAAAAAGTAGCAGTAGTAGGTGGTGGCAATGTAGCAATGGATGCAGCACGCACTGCGTTGCGACTTGGTGCCGATGTTAAGATAGTGTATCGTCGTTCGGAAGAAGAGCTTCCGGCACGTGCCGAAGAAGTACATCATGCAAAAGAAGAGGGTGTAGAATTTCATCTATTATGTAATCCCATCGAAATACTTGGCGACGAGAATGGTTGGGTAAATGGTATGAAGTGTAACCGCATGCAACTTGGCGAAGCCGATGCTTCGGGACGCAGAAAACCGGTAGTAATACCTAATTCCGAATTTATATTAGATGTAGATATGATTATCATGTCGATAGGCACATCGCCCAATCCTCTTATATATAGTACAACACCGGGATTGGAGATAAATAAAAAGAACTGCATAGTAGCAGACGAAGAAAGCGGACAAACATCGCGTCAAGGCGTATTTGCCGGCGGCGATGCTGTAAGCGGTGCTGCCACTGTAATATTGGCAATGGGTGCCGGTAAAAAAGCAGCAAAAGCTATAGACGAATATATACGCAATAAGTAATAGACTGCATAGCCTATTACCATTAACCAAAATAAAAAAAGCGATAGAATTATCTGTCGCTTTTTTTGTTGTTGTATCTCTATGCTTTATTTTGTCGAAGACGTGTTCCCCAAAAAATAGCTTGCAGGTTGCAATATATTGTCAAATACATAATATTGTATAAGCACCGTATCAATATCATCGAGTATAGCATATTGACGATTTACGTCAAATATTTCGGATAAATTGCCAGTTTCTATTTCTGATATTAGCTCAGGATCTGCGAATTTTACATAAGTTCTTAGGTAACGTACACGATCGTTCATATCAGTAATTGTCAGTACGAATCCCGGAGGACGCGAAAACGTAGTATCCATCTCAACCTTAGGAACAACCGAAGCATATTCGTCGAAGTTAAGATTGGAAAACGAGGATAATAATTGTGCAACTCGGGCTGTATCAAATTGCGACACCGTTGTATTGGACTGTAATAGTCTAAGATCGAATGTTTCACCATTGCGTAACACCTCAAACGACTCTTCGGGTACCAATGGTATTTCTACACGTACAGATTTAAGATCTTGAACATCGCAGTGTACAATCTTGCGACTACGCCACAACGGAGGATTGGGATTGAAACGAGGAGTTAGGAATCCTCTAAATCCGGGAATATATACTATATATGGCTCTTTGTCGCCTTCGCGGAACATATAAGTTCCCGTATTGTCTTGAGTTTCACTACCGACAAAATAAGTTGATGTAAGTTTTTCTGAAGGAAATAGTTTTAGTTTACCTCCAAACCAATCAATAAAATATACCTTTTGATATACTTCGACCTTTATACTGTTTACAGAAAGGTTTTTGATAATATTGGGCACTGCATTGCGATTTACATGTTGACGTATGCGCATATCATGTAAAGTTTCTAACAATATATCTACCAAAGGCTGATTGGCAGGGTATTTTTCATTTACAAGCCAAAGAGTATCATCACCTTCTTTTCCTACACGTTGCAACAAAAGATTTACGTCAAGCTTGTTGGAAAGGTATAGTTTGGTAACAGCATCAACATCGGCCACATGGTAGTTTTGCTCTATCGTTGCCGACTTCGACTTTGTTTGTACTACCGCAAAGGTAACTATACCTAATATCGCCACAGCACATATTAATATTACGTTTCTTTTCTTCATCATTATTTCTTTTTTTATATATTTTACTACTATTTTTTCTTATATCTGTTTTTGCGTATCAACAATATTGTCACACCACTAATTATCACTATTACTATGGGTACAACAACATTTATCACTTGATATGCCAAACGATTTTCTTTTATTTGAGCTACATTTAATTTTCGTATCTTTATCTCTCTCGACCTTGATTCCATATAATCCTCGTCGCCACAAAGATAGTTTATAGCATTAAGTATAAATGTTTTGTTTGCATACATAGTATTGGTATACTTGTCGTACCCCAATGGATATGGATAATTTTGTCGATAATTGAAAGCGTTCTTTATTATATCTCCATCTGATATTACTATCATTTTAGTAGTATCTCCTTCGCCACGATAGCCCATTTCGGGTATATCTGTAAACGTAGGCGATAAACGATTTTTCCACGGCGACTTGAAAGCACCTTCTAACAAAACAGCTATAGGCAAATTAGCCTTGTTGAACAAGCGTGGATCAGGTTCGGTTTGTGCCACATTAAGATCGACAACTGCCGGAGCATTTACCACTCTTGTATATTCCGATGTGGTAAGAAGTACTGTTTTACGTATTTCGTTGTCAATAATATCTATACTATTTACGAATTCACTTTTTATCACATCTAAGTTCTTTACTATAGGATGCTTTGAGAGAGGCACAACTTCGGGGAAATAATACCATGGTCTAAACTCTATCTGAGGATTGTTGCCCATAGAGCCGCCGGCCATAGGTACGGGCATACAACGTATATCCATTATAAGATTGGAATTTACACGCACACCATAGGTAAACATCATTTCGTCGAATCCCAATCCCAAATCCATTCTCATTGCCATGGTTTGGCTACGATTTGCCAAACTATCCATCTCTATATCCAAACCGTCGATGAGCCATAATACTCGACCTCCGTACATCACAAATTGGTCTATTATATACAAATCTTCATCGCTAAACGGCTTGGTTGGCTTGGGCACTACCAATAATTTGAATTTATTTCTAAAACTGATACTTGTAGAATCTTTAGGATTTATAACACGTTCGGTCAACGAGTTTATATTTCCATCTAAAGTTATATTCTCCATAGCATAATAGTCGGTAAGAGCCAACTGTATGTCATATATGGCATGTCGTTCCAATTCGCCATGTCCTTGTAAGAATGCTATACGCTGTTTTTCAACACGACTAAGTCGGCGTATTGCATCGGTAAGGGTATATTCCAAAGCTTGCACCGAATTATTTATCAATTCTACGTCAGACACGTAACGCTGACCCAACAACAACTGTACCGATGTTTCCTGACCTTTATACATTACATCGGCAGCGGGTATTACCAATTGTTGTTTAATACCATCGGGTGTTTTTATTTCTACCTGGCTTGGCTGTATGCCTTTTTGTGCAAGTTTTTGATAGAACACTTGTTGCTCCTTTGGATCGTCGAAATCGGTTGGATTTACAAATTCGTATTCTACATACTTATTGTATGCTCTAAATTGATTGAGCATTTCTTTAGTTTCGTTTTGCAACCGAACAAAGTCGGGCGGAAGTTCGTTACCTTCCAAGTATACGCGAACCAATACCGTTTCGTCGATATCTTTAAGCAGTCGCTTAGTCGCTTTGGATAGGGTATAGCGTTTTTCAGATGTAAGGTCAAAACGAGTATATATATAATTACCTATTACATTCAGGAATATGATTACAAAAATACCGGCAAAAAGTTCGATAAGGTGCGAACGTTTGAGACTGCGTTTTTGCTTGCTATCGGCATCTTTTCTCTTGAAAAGTTTTATATCTTTAAGTTTCATATACTATATTTTCGTGATGTCTGATTAATAATTGATTATTTTTGCCATTTTCTTGATAGTAACACTACACGTGTAAGCATGACAAACAATGCTATCACACTTAGGAAATACAACACATCGCGGGTATCGATAACTCCACGACTTATCGATTCGTAATGGTAACGTATGCCTAGCGAGCGTACAAAAAGACTCAACGAACCAAAAATATCCATATTATACAATGTTTCAAATCCAAGATAACAAAATACAGATAATAGTATGGCTATAATGAATGCCACTATCTGATTGTTTGTGAGCACAGATGCAAAAAGACCTATAGCCACAAAAGCACTACCCAAAAACAATAGGCCTATATATGAGCCAATCACACTACCGGTATCCACATTACCAATAGGATCACCAAGCATGTACACGCTTATATAATACACAATAGTGGGTAATATTGATATAAACACCAATGTAATACCTGCCAACAACTTGGCAAATATTATCTGATATTCGCTAAGAGGTTTTGTAAATAGCAATTCGATGGTGCCGTTCTTTTTTTCTTCGGAAAACATACGCATGGTAATAGCCGGTATGAGAAACAAAAACAAAAAAGGTCCGATAAGGAAAAGACCATCTAAACCGGCATAACCATAGTCCATAATATTAAAATCTGAATTAAATACCCATAGCATCAAACCATTCAAGAGGAGGAACACTATAATGGTAAGGTAACCCATTAGCGACGAAAAAAAACTACCCAATTCCTTTTTGTACAATGTATACATATCTATATTTGTTTTATTCTTTTATCCTATTAAATACATAATAAACGCTATAACAATAATATAATTGTATAGCCAAACTAAAAAATCATATTGCAAAAATACGCATATTTTTCCAAACTACAGCACCCTATGTTATAAAAAATAAGATTGAATGCTATATTGATGGTTGGTTTTAATCCGTTTACCTTATTTTCAAGCAGGTATTGTATAACCCTTCTTAATGATTTGCCGTCTCTATCTGTAACGGAGACACATATTAAGTATTGACTCTAAGCTTGCTTGTAGTCAAAATTTTCCTCGCGATGTTGTGGAATTTTCCTCGCGATGTTTTTTGTGCTACATCACGACGTTGTTTTATCTTCATCGTGAGGAAAAATTAAGGTCGTATACAGTGGCAAAATTCATGGTATACCGTCACGCTCGTAAGACCCTATTGTGAAACAAACGACAATAGGGTATCGAAAAAACTTTCATTTCTTCGTGTCAAGTTCTTTATTTAAAAGGGCTATTGCCCGAAGCTTAATTTGAAACAAAAATCAATCTCTTCTGCCTAAGTATATCATTATGTAATACACCAATGTGGCCAACGAAGTAAGTGCCGCTATAAAATAAGTGTATGCAGCCCAACGCAGAGCATCTTCGGCATATCCGTGAGTATTCGGTGAAGTAACATTATGAGTATTAAGCCATACCAATGCTCGTTTTGAAGCATTTACTTCCACGGGAAGAGTAATAATACTAAATAGTGTAGTAACGGCGAAAAGACATATACCTACCAATAGTAACTTTGGGAAGATACCTATCAGCAGTATGCCAGCCAACAATACCCATTGCACCCAACGTGAAGCAAAACTTACTACCGGCACCAACGACGAACGCATTTGTAACCACGAGTAAGCAGTGGCATGTTGCACTGCGTGTCCTGTTTCGTGTGCTGCCACCGCAGCAGCTGCAACACTATTACTATTATACACTCCGTTGCTGAGATTGATAGTTTTGGTAGCAGGATTGTAATGATCAGTAAGAGTACCCGGTGTCGACACCACTTTTACATCGTAAATATCATTGTCGCGAAGCATCTTTTCGGCCACTTCTCTACCGGTCATACCATAATTCATGGGTATTTTGGAATACTTTTTAAACTTAGATTCCAATCTATTACTGATAAGATAACTTACTAAGGCAAAAACACCAAAAATTATCCAAATATTCATTGTCGTATCTATTTATGTAATGTTTATGTTTAATATTGTCGCATTTAATAACGTATCTTAGATGAAAAAATTATATTTAGTCGTCTAATATTTCTTTGTTCTTCTAAAACCAAACATCATACAATAATGTTTTGTAGAAAAAGATTTATTATGACAGCTGATTTTTTGTTCGAAACAAGTTGGGAAGTATGCAACAAAGTGGGAGGCATACACACTGTATTATCCACCAAAGCAAATAGTTTAATAAAAGAACTGAACGACAACTACATACTTATAGGTCCCGATGTGTGTAGAAATGTGGAGGGCAATGCCGAATTTATCGACGATACCTCTCTATACAAAGGCTTTAAATTATACACAGCCGGCAAGGGTTTACACATAAAAATAGGCAGATGGAATATCGAAGGGAAACCTGTAGTTTTTTTGGTTGATTTTTCGAACTTATTTCAACAAAAGAATACCATATTTTCGCACTATTGGGAAAAATATAAGCTCAATAGCCTCAGCGGACAATGGGATTACATAGAACCCATGCTGTTTGGCTATGCCGCTGCACGAGTTATCGAATGTTACTACGAATATTATATATCGTCGGCCCACAATGTGGTGGCTCATTTTCATGAATGGATGACAGGTAGCGGAATATTATATCTTAAAGAACATTGTCCACAGATAGCCACTGCGTTTACCACTCATGCCACTGTGCTTGGACGCTGCATAGCCGGCAATGGTTTGCCACTATATCGCGACATGAAACATTATATAGCCGAGACCGTAGCAACCAATTTTGGAGTAGAGGCTAAGCAATCACTCGAAAGTATTGCAACCATACAGTGCGATGCTTTTTCGACGGTAAGCGAGATAACCAATCTCGAATGTGTACAATTCCTCGGTCGTTCGGCCGACGAAATTACGCCTAACGGCTTCGCCAAAGAAATATCTTACAACAAAGCTATCCACCATATCACTCGTCTACAAATACGAAAACATTTAGCCTCAATAGTGGAAAAAATGATTAATCAAAAAATAGACGACAATGCTCTATATGTACTCACAAGCGGACGTTACGAATTCCATAACAAGGGGATAGATGTATTTATAGACACGCTGGGACAACTGAATAACACCACTACACTTACACGTCAGGTAGTGGCTGTGATAGCTGTACCGGCCCATATCACAGAGCCTTATTGGTATCTGACCGACACTAACATACAGCCCAACTATAACAACCCTGCGCCCGAACAATACACCACTCATAGTCTGTATAACTACGATTCCGACCCTATAATAACATATATAAAAAAGAATAAACTCAACAACTCGCCTACCGATAAGGTAAAAATAATATTTATTCCATCGTATCTCAACGGCGACGATGGAATAATAAATTATAATTATTTTGATTTTCTTACAGCCTTTGATATTACTGTATTTGCTTCTTACTATGAACCTTGGGGATATACTCCCATGGAAAGTATGGCATTGGGGGTTCCCACCCTTACCACCTCGCTGGCAGGCTACGGTTCGTGGCTACAAAACAAAATTACCTCAAACAATGTACCATTAGGTGTAATACAACGAAACGACACCAACTACAACGACGTAGTGAAAGAAACGGCTGCACGACTTCTATGTGGTTGCAATATGAGTGAAAGCGATTTCGAGCAACTAAAAGAACAAGCAATAACCATATCTCAACAAACAATGTGGGAAAACTTTATAACCCACTACCATACATTGTATAATGTAGCCCTTGGCAAATCCCGTCAACGCATAAGTCTATACAACGACAAAATACCATATATCGAAAAAAATCCTATAGTGGTAAAGTGGGGCAACGAAGCCGAATGGCACAAGGTGTTTGTGCGTCCGGTAATGCCCCACAATCTCGAAGGCTTACAACGATTGGCACAAAATCTATGGTGGTCATGGAACGGGAACGCCATAGCACTGTTCGAATCTATTGATGCAGCATTGTTCGAACGATGCCAACGCGACCCCAACAAGATGTTGGCAATGCTATCGGCCCAGAAGATAGACGAACTATCAGCCAATCATGCTTTTATCAATCGTTTAAGCAATGTGATTAATCAGTTTGACAGCTATATCAACCGCCCACATGTGGCAGAGGACTATTGTGTGGCATACTTCAGTATGGAGTTTGGTATACACGACTCTCTTAAAATATATTCGGGAGGTTTGGGAATGTTGGCAGGCGACTACTTAAAGCAAGCCAGCGACTCCAACAAAAACATGGTTGGCATAGGTCTACTATACCGCAACGGATACTTTGTTCAGTATATTACCAAAAGCGGAGAACAGATATCAAACTACGTACCACAAAAATTCTCACAGTTACCTATATCATCGGTAACAGACAAACAGGGAGGCTGGCAGAAAATATCAGTAGCACTACCTGGACGTATAGTGTATGCCAAAGCATGGCTGTGCCAAGTAGGAAGCGTGCCACTTTATTTATTGGATACCGATATCGAAGAAAACAACGAACAAGACCGCCTTATAACTGCACAACTATATGGCGGAAATCCCGAAATGCGTCTTAAACAAGAGATAGTGTTGGGTATAGGAGGCATAAGATTATTGCAAGCGTTGGATATCCATCCCGATATATATCACAACAACGAAGGGCATTCAGCATTTTCGTGTTTGGAACGTTTACAACATTATGTTACAGATAATAAGATAGCCGTAGATGAGGCGTGCGAACTCATTACCGCATCTACATTATATACCACACACACAGCGGTACCGGCAGGTCACGATGCTTTCGACGAGGAACTTATGCGTGTGTACTTCTCTCATTATTGTTCAACTATAAACATCTCGTGGAACGAGTTTATGGCGTTTGGACGTTTCAACCCTACAGATAACAAAGAAAAATTTTCGATGAGCGTGTTGGCAATACACTTCTCACAAGAGGTAAATGGTGTAAGCGAAATACATGGAGCCGTAAGTCGCAGTATGTTTGCTCCTCTGTTTAAGGGCTACTTTCCCGAAGAAATATTTATATCACACGTTACCAATGGCGTACACTTCCCCACATGGGTTGCTAATTCGTGGCTCAAACTATATGTTGAAACCTTTGGCGAAGAGTTTTTACACAATCAGTCAAACGAACAATATTGGCTGAAGATACATAATGTGAGCGATGATAAAATATGGCATACCCACGTACAACAAAAACATCAACTGCTCGACTATATAAAACAACGACTGAAAACCGACTTTTTGCAACGTGCCGAAGAACCCCGCCTATGGCTCGACACAGTGGAGAATATAAATTACAACGCTCTAACAATAGGCTTTGCACGAAGATTTGCCACCTACAAACGAGCCAATCTTATATTCTCTAACATCGAGCGGCTTAAACGCATAGTGTCGAATCCCGACCACCCCATACAATTTATATTTGCGGGCAAAGCGCACCCCAACGATCAAGGTGGCAAAGATTTGATACGCCGAATAATAGAAATATCAAAACAGCCTGATTTTGTGGGCAAGATAATATTCCTCGAAAACTACGATATGAGCCTTGCAAAATATCTTATACACGGAGTGGATGTATGGCTCAACACACCGCAACGACCATTGGAAGCATCTGGAACCAGTGGCGAAAAAGCAGTTATGAACGGCATACCAAACTTCAGTGTTCTAGACGGTTGGTGGGCTGAAGGCTATCGCGAAGATGCAGGATGGGCTTTGCCAAAAGACAATATGTATCAAAACAACGAATACCAAGACCAATTAGATGCCGAAACAATATACTCGATATTAGAAGAAAAGATAATACCGGCATACTACAACTACCGCGAAAACAACGTACCCAAACGATGGATTTCGTATATGAAAAACACCATAGCCGGCATAGCCCCACACTACACCATGGAACGTCAACTAAACGACTACTATGTCGAATATTATAACAAACTATATGCACGAGTACAATTACTTACAAAAAACAAGTCTGCAAAACTAAAAGAATTAGTGGCGTGGAAACGAAAGATACGTCAGGCATGGGATACCATAGAACTCATAGATTTGGAATATCCCGACACAGAAAAATTTCCTCTGACACTTGGCCAAGAATATACAATGAAAGTGGTACTTCAACTTACGGGGATATCCCCTAACGATCTTGGCGTAGAACTTGTGGTTTGTAAGAAGGAAGACAACTCTTACAAGTTTATAAAGACTATGCAATTAGATATGGTGGAAGAAAAACAAGGTCGAACCACATATATCAAAACATCGCGGGCCATACTATCGGGCGTATACCAATGTGCGTTTCGTATATACCCAAAGCATCCTCTCCTTCCCCACAGACAAGACCTTCCTCTGCTTAAATGGATTTAGCTGAAGCATTGCTCATTAACTATTACAAAAACAACAGCCGGGTATCACTCATTTCACAGTATATCGTCATTCGTTTCACAATAGGGTGTTATGGAATTGATGATATACCGTGAATTTAAACATATATATAATCGGAAATTTCTTACCAAATTATTTTGTCGTTCTTCGAGAAACGACAATAAACCATCCCGAGGAAAAAACGGCCGTTTCATTCGTTTTTATAGGTAAAAACACAAAGAAAAACCATCGCTTCATTTTATGATATTTTTAGAGATTATCATATGCTAAAAAAGGTCCTTTGGAGCGGTATTTGAAGAAGATTGCAGAGTCCTTTTCTTGAGACTCCAATGTCAGCTTCTTGAGAGTGCACTCTCAAAAAGAGAAGAATACAATATCTAAAAATCAAGCACTTATCACTAAAGGTAAAAAGACTCATAATTTCATTCTTCAGAAGGCATTATTTTAAATATTATTAACATATCTAAACATTTAAATTCTGTGGTCTTTCGAAATAGAGTTTGGCAGAGAATGGCGAAAAGAATTTACAGAATGTTATCGTCACATATCATCATAATCTCACTAAAATTCTAACGAGCGATTTGGGATAAAGCCAATTTCTAATTCAAAAAAAAGTTGTATCTTTGCAAACACTAACTCAACACAAAGAAATATGTTTGTGTTTGTATTACCGTAATATATGAAAGAAATTATGAAAGGAAACGAACTAAAACCACATATAGGTATTTTTGGCCGCCGCAACTACGGCAAGAGTAGTTTGATAAACCTTATAACAGGTCAAAACATAGCAATAGTATCGGACACTGCCGGCACCACCACCGATCCGGTAAAGAAAACCATGGAAATAAAAGGTGTCGGGCCTGTGGTATGGATAGACACAGCCGGAGTAGACGACGAAGGACAATTGGGACTGATGAGGACAGAAAAAAGTTACGAAGCCTTGAAACATGTCGACCTGGCATTGATAGTTTTTACCAACAATAGCTTTGGCAACATTGAAGAAAAACTAATAGCCAATTGCTCCGATTTAAAGATACCGTTTGTGCTTGTTTATTCAAAAAGCGATGTGTATGTACCCGATGAATTGCTGATACAACAGATAGAAAAACGCTATGGTACCATAGTGTTGCAAATATCAACCCACAATACTGAATCTCAAAACCTATTACTCGACACTATTCGCACTGCCTTGCCCGAAACGGCATATACTCCGAAATCGCTATTAGGGAAAATAATAAACCCCGGTGAAACCATATTACTTGTCACCCCTATCGACTCTTCGGCACCCGAAGGACGCATGATACTGCCTCAAGTACAAACCATTCGCGACATATTAGACAACGAATGCATTGCTGTGGTATGCAAAGAAAACCATTTAGAACAACATCTAAAACAAATGAGTCCGAAGCCTTCGCTTGTTGTAACCGATAGTCAAGTATTTAAACAAGTGTCGCAAATAGTTCCCGACGATATAGCACTTACAAGTTTCAGCATAGTGTTGGCCCATGCCAAAGGGTTATTTTATGAATATATCGAAGGTACCCCCACGTTAGACGACCTATGCGATGGCGACCACATACTTATGCTCGAATCGTGTACACACAAAGCATCGTGCGAAGACATCGGCAGAGTAAAACTTCCCAATCTTATACGCAAATATTCGGGACGCGACATCACATTCGAACATGTGTCGGGACTTACAGCACTCGACCGCCCCATTACCGATTATCGCATGGTAATACAATGCGGAGGATGTGTAGTTACACCAAAACAATTGGCCAACAGATTACAAGGCGCATTGAATGCCGGTGTTCCAGTATCAAACTACGGATTGGCCATTGCATATATGACAGGAATATTCGACAGAGCAATAAAAGTTTTTAAACAAAAATAATTATAGTGATGAACCAACAACCCAAACTATCTATAATAGCTGCTGTGGCTCAAAATGGTGCCATAGGTAAAGACAATGATTTATTATGGCACATATCGGCCGACCTTAAACGTTTTAAACAACTAACATTGGAACATACCGTTGTAATGGGCAAGAGCACCTACGACTCGTTACCCGTACACCCTTTTCCCAAACGCAGAAATGTGGTAATAACACGCCAAAAAGATTTACAATTGGAAGGCTGCGAGATGGCCAATTCTATCAACGAGGCTATAGCACTATGCAATCCCGACGAAGAAACTTTTGTGGTAGGTGGCAGCAGTATATATAAGCAAATGATGCCAATGGTGGACAGGTTATATATAACATGGGTATACCAAGACTTTGACGCCGATTGTTTTTTCCCCGAAATAGATCCAGAACAATTTATTCAAACAAATATTTCGGAACGCATGTATGACGAAAAATCGGGATTAGAATTTAGTTATTGCGAATACGAAAGAAAGAAATAATGTAGACAATTATGCGCATACTTATACAACGGGTTAAACAAGCAAGTGTAACAATCGATGAGAAACTAAAAAGTGCCATAAACGGCGGCATGCTTATACTTGTAGGAATAGAGGATTCCGACACAGACGAAGATATAGAATGGTTATGCAGCAAAATAGTGAAACTGAGAATATTTGACGACAACAACGGAGTAATGAACTTATCCATTTCAGACGCACCTGGATTGGATATACTTGTGGTAAGCCAATTTACACTACATGCCAGCACTAAAAAAGGGAACCGTCCATCATATATAAAAGCTGCTAAACCGGATTTTGCGATACCTATGTACGAAAAATTTATAGCACGTTTACAAACTCTTTTTGGCAAGCCCATACAAACAGGAACTTTTGGTGCCGATATGCAAGTAAATCTAACAAACGACGGACCGGTAACCATTTGGATAGATTCTAAACAGAAGGAATAATAGATATATAAGAAACCCATAAAAAACATCACGATGAAAATTTGTCAACATCACGTAATTGCAACATTTTCCTCGTGATGAAATTTTATCATCATCGCGAGAGAAATTTATAGGCCAATTCTATAAGTTTTCAACAACCTTACACTTTTTTAAATTTGCTGCAAAAAACGCTTTGTTATTTGAATAAAAAAGTGTAACTTCGCAAAATCTTTTTGTCAAATAAAAAATCGTTATTATGTCTAATTTCACGCACTTACACGTACACACGCAGTATTCCATTTTGGATGGAGCCGCAAATATCAAAGTAATGCTCGAACGAGTAAAAGAACTTGGCATGGAGTCGTTGGCCATTACCGACCACGGCAACATGTACGGAGTATTGGAATTTTTTAATACAGCCAAAAAGGTTGGTATAAAACCGATATTGGGATGTGAAATGTATGTTGCCGAAGATAGGCACAACAAAAGTGGCTCCGAAAGCCGAAGCGGATACCACCTTATACTGTTGGCAAAAAATGAAAAAGGTTATAGCACCCTTATCAAACTATGCTCGATGGGTTTTCTAAAAGAAAACTTTTATTACAAACCCCGCATCGACAAAGAGCTATTAAAACAATATACCGAAGGCTTGATATGTTGTTCAGCCTGCTTAGGTGGCGAACTACCTCAAACTATTTTGCATAAAGGATTAGACGCTGCATCAGATATAATAGAAGAATTTAAAGGCATGTTTGGCGAGGACTATTACTTAGAACTCCAAAACCATGGCCATGAAGACCAAAAGAAAGTTAACAAAGCCCTTATAGAATTATCGAAAAAACATAACATAAAACTTATAGCCACTAACGATACCCACTTTGTATACAAAGAAGATCGTATGGCACATAGAATTCTGCTATGCGTAAATACAGGCAAAAAGATTGATGAAGACACTTCAATGGCATATACCGGCGAAGAATACATAAAAAGCGAAGAAGAGATGCTTGCATTATTTCCCGAATGCCCTGAAGCGATCAGTAACACTCAGGAAATAGTGAATAAAATCGAACATTTCGAATTGGAACGTAGCATAGTGTTGCCGAAATTTCCATTACCCGACGGTTTCGATGAAATGCAATATCTTACCCATATAACATGGGAAGGTGCCGCCAAACGCTATCCCGAAATGACAGACGAGATACGCGAACGTATACAATTTGAGTTAGACACTATCGAAAAGATGGGTTTCCCGGGATATTTCCTTATCGTTCAAGACTTCATCAATGTTTCTCGCAACGAATTAGGCGTTATCATCGGTCCGGGACGTGGTTCTGCTGCAGGCTCGGTAATAGCATATTGTATCGGCATCACCAACATCGACCCGGTAAAATACAAACTACTGTTTGAACGTTTTTTAAATCCAGAACGTATAAGCATGCCCGATATCGATGTGGATTTTGATGACGAAGGACGCGAAAAGGCCCTACAATATGTAATGGATAAATATGGTGCCGACCATGTGGCACAAATTGTTACCTTTGGTGGCATGGCTGCCAAATCGGCTATAAAAGACGTGGCACGCGTAATGAATTTAGACCTATCCACATCCAACCTTTTAGCGAAACTCGTACCTGATAAACCCGGCACCACATTGAAAAAAGCGTTTGAAGAAGTGCCGGAACTTCGCGAACGTAGAGACAATGGTACCGAATTGGAACAAAAGGTACTGAAATACGCCGTAGAACTTGAAGGCTCGATACGAAACACCGGAGTTCACGCCTGCGGTGTAATTATCGGTCCACAAGATATATCCAACTTTGTACCGGTAGCATCGGCAAAAGATTCCGATCTTATGGTAACACAATTTGAAGGCAAACTGATAGAATCGGTGGGTATGTTGAAGATGGATTTCCTTGGATTGAAAACCCTATCGATAATAAAAACAGCGTGCCAAAACATAAAGAAACGACACGGAATAGTCCTTGACATGGATGCCATACCTCTCGATGACGAACTAACATACGAACTATATCAAAAGGGTGCCACCATAGGCACCTTCCAATTCGAATCGGAAGGAATGCAGGCACACCTTAGAGATCTTAAGCCGACTCGTTTCGAAGATCTTATAGCCATGAACGCCTTGTACCGTCCGGGTCCAATGCAATATATACCTCAGTTTATTGCCCGTAAGCATGGTCGCGAAAAAATAGAGTACGATATACCTATGATGAGCGAATACCTCGATGAAACCTATGGTATTACCGTATACCAAGAGCAGGTAATGCTACTATCGCAATCGATGGCTGGTTTTACCAAAGGACAAGCCGACGGATTGCGTAAAGCCATGGGTAAAAAACTGAAAGACAAAATGGCCGAACTCAAAGTAAAATTTGTAGACGGTTGTAGAAAAAAAGAACTTCCCGACGACAAAGTGGAAAAGGTATGGGGCGACTGGGAAAAGTTTGCTGAATATGCCTTCAACAAATCACATGCCACCTGCTATTCGTTTGTGGCATATCAAACAGGATACCTCAAAGCCCATTATCCGGCTGAATATATGTCGGCAGTACTTACACACAACCTTAACGATATAAAAAAGATAACCTTCTTTATAGAAGAATGTAAACGATTGAAGATACCGGTTTTAGGACCTGATGTAAACGAAAGTGATATACATTTTATGGTTAACGACAAGGGAGAGATACGTTTTGGATTGGGAGCCATAAAAGGTATGGGCGAAAATGCCGCCGCCGAACTTATAGCCGAACGCGAAGCCAACGGAAAGTTTAAAAGCATATTCAATTTTATGGAACGCATAAACCTCAAAAGCATAAACAGCAAGAATATGGAATCGTTGGCAAAGTCGGGTTCATTTGACACTTTTAAAGACATCCATCGTGCTCAATACTTCTTCAAAAAAGATAGCGATAGCACAAACTTTTTGGGTAGATTGCTAAAGTGGATAAATAACAAAAATTACGGTGATGCCGCCCAAGTATCGCTGTTCGACACTTGCGAATCACTCAAACAAGAAGACTATCCTCAAATACCCGATACTGAACCATGGACATGTCGCGAACAAGCCAACTACGAAAAAGAGGTGATAGGTTTTTATATGTCGAAACATCCATTGGACGACTACAAGTTAGAGATGACGCGTATAATGAACACCAACGTATCAGATTTAAGCAATTTAATAGAGCTACAAAAACGTTCGCAACTAAGGTTTGCCGGCGTGGTAACAGATGTTACAGAGGGTATTGGTAAAACGAACAAACCATTTGTTAGATTTACATTGGAAGACTACGATGGTTCACACACGCTAAGTTTGTTTGGCGATAACTGTGCAAAATTTAAAGACTATATAAGAAAAGATTACTTTATCTGCTGCACCGGCTCGGTAAAAGAAAAGCGATGGCCAAAAGAAGGAGAAACCAATGCTTTGGAACTACAAATAAATGGTATCATGTTGCTCGAAAATGTATTAGGCACATACGTTAAGGAAATTATGTTTAAGATAAAATCGAACGAGATAGATAAAGAATTTTGCGACACCATCGAACAATTAACTCAAAAGTATAATGAGGGCAACGTAATATTATCGTCTGTATTGGAAGATATGACAGAAAAAATATCGTTGCTAATGGTTTGTGAAAAGAAAGTAAAGGCCGATATATTGCGAGAACTGCAAAAGATAGATAAAATAAAAAATACAATTGAAATAAAGTTCCGATGAAACTACAAACCATAGTATTACCTCAAAAAGACGGCATCACATTGTCTCATACTCACAATGTGATGCTTGTAGGCTCTTGTTTCACCGACTCGATAGGCGAAAAGATGGAGTATTTTGGATTTAAATGTATGAGAAATCCATTCGGAATTTTGTACAATCCATTTTCGATAGCCTCTTGTTTAGAACACTGTATCGACAACAAGGCAATATGCGACAACGATATGGTTTACAACAATCATCTTTGGCATTCGTGGCACCACCATAGCAAATTTTCTGAC
This sequence comes from Bacteroidales bacterium, assembly GCA_017555745.1. Classification (GTDB taxonomy): domain Bacteria; phylum Bacteroidota; class Bacteroidia; order Bacteroidales; family P3; genus HGM05376. Next base: position 74,139 of record JAFZFU010000026.1, on the reverse strand, counting down.
ATATCGAAAGAGCAATGTCTCCAAAATTGCAACAACACAATATACCAAGCTCATGCCTTTTTGAAAGAGGTGGACTATATCTTCATCACATGGGGAACAGCACTTACATACACTTTGAAAGAAAGAAACATAGTAGTAGGCAATTGTCATAAATGGCCGGGGGCTAACTTCGACAGACAACTTTCGTCGGTAGAAGAAATATACACTCGCTATATGGCATTAAACGAAAAACTACACTCATACAATCCTAAAGCAAAAATAATACTAACAGTAAGTCCCATACGACATTGGAAAGAAGGATTTCGCGAAAACCAACTAAGCAAATCAACATTACATTTGGCGATAAATAAATTACAACAAAATACCGATGTGTTTCATTACTTCCCATCATACGAAATAGTGATGGACGAATTGCGAGACTATCGTTTTTTTGAGTCAGACATGCTACACCCAAATGGTGTTGCCATAGAAATAATTTGGGAAAAATTATTGGATACTTACACCAACGAAAGTACAAAAGATATTTGTAACATTATGGACAAATATAAAAAAATGAAACAGCATCGCCCTTTCTACCCCGATAGCGATGAATACAAAGCACATCAAGAGAAAATAAAACAAATAGAACTAAAACTAAACGAACTGATAGAACCCAAAAAGATAAGCAAATACTAATCATCTGTAATGATTATCGCACTAATAACGCTCGAAATGACTAATATTTCGAGCGTTAGTGGTTTAATATACTCAAATTATCTGGTTACCGACAATAGGACAAGCGGAAATAAATTTAGAAGTATAACGAGGTGAACATCTCGAACTATAATTTGTTTTTCTGTAGTAAAACTTAAAAAAAGGAACTATGAAAAAGAAATTATTGTTGTTTGCATTGTTATTTACAACGCATTATTTTTCGTCGGAGGCATGTACTGGTATATCCCTCAGATCCGCCGATGGAAGCTATTTTCAGGCTCGTACCATAGAATGGGGAGGCACCAACCTAAATAGCATGTACGTTGTGGTGCCTCGCCACTTTTCACAAACATCACTTACTCCTACCGGCGAAAATGGTTTGACTTTCAAATCAAAATACGGCTATGTAGGCATGGCAGTGTCGCAAAAAGAATTTATAGCCGAAGGTATAAACGAAGTCGGGCTATCGGCCGGATTGTTTTATTACCCCAACTATGGTAGCTATTTGGACTACAATCCTGCGTACAATAGCATTACCCTTGCCGATTTACAATTTGTGGCTTGGATATTGTCGCAATTTTCATCGGTCGACGAAGTAATGCAAGGCGTAAACGATGTAAGAATAGTATCTATACAACCCGGTCCAAGTTCGGCCAATGCCATACACTGGCGCGTAGGCGACAAAACTGGCAAGCAGATAGTAATAGAAATAGAAGAAGGCGTGGTGCATATACACGAAAATGTTTTGGGAGTGCTTACCAATGCCCCCAACTATCAATGGCATATTACCAATCTCAACAACTATGTCAACCTTACTCCGGAAAATCCGAAACGTCACCCGATGGGTCCTATCGATGTGTTTCCGTTTAGTTATGGCTCAGGCTTTTTAGGATTGCCGGGCGACTTCAGTCCTCCTTCTCGCTTTGTACGTATAGCATTCTTTAAGGCCACTGCTCCAACACTAAAAACTGCCAGAGAAACCATGCTACAATGCTTTACCATATTAAATAACTTTGATATACCAATAGGCATGGAATATCCAAAAGGAGAAATTCCAGACTTGCCAAGTGCCACACAATGGACTTCGGTAATCGATTTAACTCACAGAGAAATATACTACAAAACCTTTTACAACAACAGCATTCGCAGGATAGCATTGGCAGATATCGACTTCGAAAAGGTAAAATATCAATATCACGAGTTAGACAAAAAAGACTCACAACCCGTAGAGACTATTAAAATCAGATAACTTTAGGCAAGTTTAACAGCCTCTATCATGCGGTCTTTGCCAAACGAATCTTTATGAATAATGCTATGGTAGCCTTGCTCTTGGAGTAGGGCTGCCGTTTCGTTTCCAAAAGCCTCGTTAATTTCGAAATAGAGTTTAGCACCTTTGCGTTGATGTTTAGCTGCAAACGATGCTATATGTCGATAAAAAAGCAAAGGGTCGTTATCGGATACAAATAATGCAATATGAGGTTCGTAGTCGAGTACATTGCGATGCATTTGTTCCTTTTCGGATTCTCTAACGTATGGAGGATTGCTCACTATAATATCATACTCCTCTTGTTCGAAAGGATTGATTTCTTGCAGTATATCGGCAGAGGCAAAGTTTATATCCACATGATTGGCATCGGCATTCTTTTTTGCTACAGACATAGCCTCGGGCGAAATATCACAAGCAAATACTTTAGAGCCACCTAAGGTCTTGGCCAATGCTATGGCTATACATCCACTGCCGGTACATATATCAAGTATGGTTGCAGGCTCTTCGTTTTGCCTTATGAGGTATACCAACTCGGCCGTTTCGGGTCGTGGAATAAGAGTATCTTTCGATACCGATAGTTTGGTGTTGCAAAAATCTACGCTGCCTATTATATGCTGTATGGGCTTGCCGTTACGCAAGTCCTTAATGGCAAAGTTAAACTTCAAGAGGTCCGATTGGTTTATGGTTTTGCTTTTAGATATCAAAAAATGCGCCATACTCCAACCCAAAAAATGTTCGAACAACATCTGCAAGTAGCATCGTATTTCGTTTCGGCTATAAAGATTAGACAATTCTTGGTAAGCAAATCGTTCTATATCGCAAACTTTATTTGAGGGTATCCGCATAACTATTTTCGTTTAATTTTGTTGTATTATAATCAATTATATATTTTTTGTTTTATGATAACCAAATGCAAAATTACAACTTTATTGATTTTTGTCGAAATTTTAAGAATAAATATTTTTAATTGGTAAATAAAAAGTGTAACTTTGCAGTTCAATTTAAAAGATTAACAGAACAAAATGTTTAACTAAATTAACTGATTATGTGTGGAATAGTTGGATACATCGGACCTAAAGACGCTTGTCATATTTTATTAAAAGGTCTGCATCGTTTGGAATACAGAGGTTACGACAGTGCCGGTGTGGCATTGATAAACAACAATGGCAACCTTTCGGTATACAAAAGCAAAGGCAAAGTGGCAGATTTGGAAAAACATATCGAAGATAAAGATATAAGCGGAACCATAGGTGTGGCACACACACGTTGGGCCACTCATGGCGAACCAAATACCACCAATGCACACCCCCACTACTCGCAGTCGGGAAACCTAGCATTGATACACAATGGTATCATAGAGAACTATAAGCCATTGAAACAAGAAATGATGAATCATGGACGCACTTTTCAAAGCGAAACCGACACCGAGGTGCTTATCCAATTTATCGAATACATAAAAGAAGAACACGATTGCGACCTATTCACCGCCGTACAATTGGCACTTAAAAACGTGATAGGAGCATACGCCATAGTGGTTATAGACAAAAGCAACTCCAACCGCCTTATAGCAGCACGCAAAGGCAGCCCGCTGGTAATAGGCGTGGGCGAAAACGAATTTTACATAGGCTCCGACGCCACCCCTCTTATCGAATACACCAACAAAGTGGTATATCTTGGCGAAGAAGAGATAGCCATGATGACACGCGAAGGCGACTTACAGGTTGTAAACCTCGAAAACGTAGCCCAAACACATCTTGTAAAAACATTGGAGATGAGCCTCAACGACATCGAAAAAGGAGGCTTCCCCCACTATATGCTTAAAGAAATATTCGAACAACCCGAAGCCCTGCTCAACAGCATGAAAGGACGTTTGAATATAGAAGAAAAAGACGTATTGCTATCGGCCATCATCAACCATCGCGAACGCATAATGAATGCCGAACGCATAATAATATGTGCTTGCGGAACCTCGTGGCATGCCGGACTGATAGGGAAATACATTATCGAAGAACTCACCCGCATACAGGTAGAGGTGGAATACTCGTCGGAATTCCGCTACCGCAACCCGGTGGTTACCGACAAAGACATCGTTATAGCCATATCGCAATCGGGCGAAACAGCCGACACATTGGCAGCTATACAATTGGCCAAAGAAAAAGGAGCTTTCCTTTACGGTATATGCAACGTGGTAGGCTCGTCGATACCACGTGCTACTGATACAGGCTCTTACCTACACATAGGACCCGAAATAGGTGTGGCATCAACCAAGGCCTTCACTGCTCAGGTTACAACCCTTATGCTTATAGCAATGGCCATTGCCAAAGAAAAACAAACCATAAGCAAGGAATATTTCCAACAACTTGTCGACGAATTGCAAACCATTCCCGAAAAGATAAAAAAGACCTTGAAACTTAACGACAAGATAGCCAAGTATTCGAAAATATTCACATACGCACGAAACTTTATCTACCTCGGACGTGGCTACAACTACCCCATAGCGTTGGAAGGCGCATTGAAGTTGAAAGAAATCTCGTATATCCACGCCGAAGGCTATCCGTCGGCCGAAATGAAACACGGACCCATAGCCCTTATCGACGAAGAAATGCCCGTGGTGGTGATAGCACCCGCACATTCGAAATACGAAAAAATCCTCAGCAACGTACAAGAAATAAAGGCTCGTAAAGGTAAGATTATTTCCATCGTTACCGAAGGCGACACCGCCATAAAGGAACTTTCGGACCTTTATTTCGAAATACCAAGCACAATGGATTGCTTTACTCCGTTGCTTACCATTGTGCCGTTGCAACTTATTTCGTACTACATAGCCATTGCCAAAGGCCGCGACGTGGACCAACCTCGCAACCTTGCCAAATCGGTAACGGTGGAATAAATTGAAACTATCTTTTTATAAATAATAATTTGGTAAAGACGGTGCTTTTGGCATCGTCTTTTTTTTGGGGGCAATGTTTCGACACAAATCATGAATGCTCGGGAGGGATAAATGCAGATTTTCCTGAAAAATTATTTTAAGATTTTTTTTGAACGTTCCATATACTAAAAACCAATTTTTCATCGTTACGGAAAAACCTTTGGAGAGGTGCTCGGAGAGTGTTGGAGACCCCTTTTGCGAACCTTGGAAGGTTCACGTCTGAATCTTTAAAGGTTCACGTCTGAACCTTGGAAGGTTCACAAAAGAACCTTGGAGGGTCAAAAAATCCTCCTTTTAAGGTCAAAAACACAACTTCGAAACATCTTTCTTTAGAAAGCGTAATTTTTAAAATTATTAACTATTTAAAATCAAAAAATCATGGCATTCTTTAGCAAACAATTCGTGAAGCTTACAGGTAAGTGGATACCCAGACCTAAAACAGTAAGCACCTATGATGCCAAACGTTTGGCAAAAGACATCGAAAAGGAAAGCACCGTAAGTCAGACCGATGTAATGGCGGTGCTAACGGCAATCCCCACAGTGATGACTCGCTATTTGGCCGAAGGTCATTCGGTGAAATTAGATGGGATAGGCTCGTTTTTCTTGAATTTCGAGTGTAAGAAAACCGGTGTCGACACCCCCGAAGAGGTATCGATGGACCAGGTTACGAACATCAAAGTGCAGTTTCGCCCCGCAATGAAATCGGCTGTTGGTGCACAGAAAGGCAAGAAAATCAACACTCTTATTGCCGATGATATTGAGTGGACTTATTTGCCATCGGCCAAAGGCGACGCTGAAGATGGCGACATTGAGGAAGACGACGTTACAAACAACGAACAAGGCAACCAAGGCGGAGATACTTCCGGCGGTGGAGGCTTTGCCGGCTAAACTTTTCGGCACTTAAAACAAAGGGTAGAAACATCGGTGTTTCTACCCTTTATTGTTTTACACAAAAAAAGAGAGAAGCACAATGCCTCTCTCTTTAGCTTATCGAATTATTCGCATTCTGTACCTGATTTTATACCGGCTACTTCAACAACAGTGTTCACGTCACTACATTTATCTACATCTAATTCTTCCAATTCTACTTCTGAAGTAGCAGAAACTCCGGCTACGTAAGATTTACAAGTACAAGTTTTGTCGCAAGATGCCAACGATGCCACGAAAGCAACTACTGCTAAAGTTAAAAATACTTTTTTCATTTGATTAAGTGTTTAATGTTATTGCCTACTCTGTTAATGGTTTTCGGCTTCTCCCATATATCTTTATTGTTTAGATTTCTTCTGTTTTTGTCGATACATCAAATATCTATTTTGACTATCGGATTATTCGCATTCTACAGTTCTGGTGGTTCCGTCTATCGTTACAGAAGTGTTCAAATCCCAGCAACCTCCCACTAATTCCATTTCTACAACTATTTGGTCACCATTGTCTGCTGAATATGAACACATACAAGTTTTTTTGCAAGAAGTCAACGAGACTGCGAAAGCTACCACTGCCAATGTCAACATTACTTTCTTCATAATCCATCAGTGTTATTTTAAGTGTCTACTCTGATCAAGGTTTTCGACTTCTCCTTTATATATTTACAAATGCAATAAAAGTCCACTGCACAAGGCAGCAGACTTTTATCAAGTACTATTTTTTGTTTCTTTCTTTACGAGCCAAATAACCGGGTTCCAAAGCCATGCGGTCAGTTTCCAAAAGCGAGCATACGCCTTCGTCTATCTGTTTCTTGTTTTGGCAATCTATGCAGTGGCATTCGTCTACATAGTTTTCAGGTTCGGTGTAAGTAGTGATAACGCCTTCGAAGTTTCTCAATATCACTTTGCGTGGGCTTTGCGATATTACATAGTTAGGCATTACCGGAGTTTTACCACCACCGCCCGGAGCGTCAACTACAAATGTAGGAACGGCATATCCCGAAGTGTGTCCGCGCAAACCTTCAATGATTTCGATACCTTTCGATACAGGAGTACGGAAGTGTTCCAATCCCATCGATAGGTCGCATTGGTAGATGTAATATGGACGAACTCTGTTTTTAACCAACAAGTGTACCAAACGTTTCATTACATGTACGCAGTCGTTTACACCACGCAAAAGCACTGTTTGGTTACCCAAAGGAATACCTGCGTTAGCAAGTTTTGCCAAAGCAGCCGAAGCATCGGGAGTCATTTCGTTGGGGTGGTTAAAGTGAGTGTTCAACCAAATTGGGTGATATTGTTTAAGCATGTTTACGAGTTTATCGGTGATACGTTGAGGACATACCACAGGAGTTCTCGAACCTATGCGGATAATTTCTACGTGAGGGATAGCACGCAAGCGTTTGATAATAGATTCCAACATTTCGTCGTTTACCATCAAAGCATCGCCCCCCGACAATAGTACGTCGCGTACTGTAGGAGTCTTGGCTATATAGTCGATAGCTTTTTGTATGCGTTCCGATGGTGATTCGCAGTCGTTTTGTCCTGCAAAACGGCGACGAGTACAGTGACGGCAATACATCGAACACATATCGGTGATTAACAACAATACTCTATCCGGGTAACGATGAGTAAGACCGGGAGTTGGAGAGTCTTCATCTTCGTGCAAAGGATCTTGCAAATCGGCAGCCGAAATATGAGTTTCAGCTTCGGTAGGTATAGCCTGACGACGAACGGGATCGTTTGGGTCGTTAGGATCTATCAAACTCAAATAGTATGGGGTGATTGCCATACGCAATGTTTGCAACGATTTGCGTACTCCTTCTTGTTCTTCTTCGGTAAGGTTAACGTATTTGTTAAGCTCTTCCAAAGTTTCTATACGATTCTTTACTTGCCATTTCCAATCGTTCCATTGTTCGTCGGTAACATTTGGAAATAGTTCAGCTCTTCTATTTACTTGCATATATCTTATTTATTTATATACTTTATCTTTGTTTTTCAGTGTGCTACATATCATAGTATGCTTATACACTAGGTTGCAAATTTACATCTAAATTTTCAATTGACCAAATTTTATCGAAAATATTTTTTCGTGCTATTTGTGCCTATCGTTTGAATACATTATCGAATGGTACACGGTTTAGTATCGAGCGTCCGAGTGTTATCTCATCAGCATACTCAAGATTGTCGCCTATGGCTATACCACGGGCTATAGTACTTATAGTTATATCGTATTTTTGCAATTGTTTGTTAAGGTAAAAGTTGGTCGTGTCGCCCTCCATGGTGGTGGGCAGTGCCAATATCACTTCTTTTATATTTTCTCTTTCTACCCGTTCTATAAGGTTGACAATATTCAAGTCGTTGATTCCTATCCCATCTATTGGTGATATCACTCCACCCAATACGTGATATAGTCCGTTAAATTGTCCCGTATTTTCTATGGCCATTACGTCTTGTATATTTTCCACCACACACACTATAGTGTTGTTGCGCTTGGGATTGGAACATGTAGGACATATTTCGCTGTCTGATATACAATGGCATCTTGAGCAATATTTTATCTCTGTTACCAAACTTGTGAGTGCCGCTGCCAATGTTTCAGTTTCTTTTATCGGTTGTTTAAGCAGATGTAGTGCAAAGCGCAATGCTGTGCGTTTGCCTATTCCGGGTAGTTTCGATAGTTCGTTGACTACATTTTCCAATATTTTCGAGGGTAGTGTATCCATTATTTATGAGTGTTGTCTTCTATTATTTGAGTTAGGATGTTGTATGCTTCTAAGTATTTCGGGTTGTCGGCCAGCAAGCGTCGATGCTTGTCTAGTGTTCCACTGTCGCCACGTTTGGCCGGCCCCGTCTGCAGCCTCCAAAGATTTCCGTATTGTATTTTTTTTGCTGTTTCTTCTATCAAAGGATGTATTATCTCAAAGGGTAGATTGTTTTGTTCCATTATCTGTTGTGCCATGGCATTTATGCAGTTGCCAAAGTTGTTGGCAAACACCGAAGCCAGATGTAGGTATTTTCGTTGCTCACCATCGAGTGTATACACTTTAGTCGAAATATTGGCAACCATTTTTTGTAGCTTTTCCAATGTTGCGGTATTGGCCGCTTCTATACAAAATGGCAAACGACAATAGTCCATGGCTATGTGTTTCACAAAGGTTTGTGGCACATATACCACACCATAGTTTTGGGTTATAGGAGCCAACACTTCCATAGCAACAGTTCCCGAAGTATGAAAGCATATCTTATCTTTTAGCTTTAGGTCGAGGGCCACATCAAAAAGAGCATCGTCGGATATGGCAAATATATATATGTCAGCATCGGTTTTGAGACGTGCAAGGTTGTTGGTATACCCTACTCCAAATTGTTCGGCAAGACTTTGTGCTGCGTCTATGGTTCGCGAGTATACCTGTACTATTTTATCGCCATTAGCCGAAAAAGCGTGAGCAAAATGTGTTGCCACATTTCCTGCACCTATTACTACTATTTGTTTACCTTGCACAATGTTTGTTTTACGATTGCTCTTATTCATAGTCTTACATATATATAAACGCACTTGTCGCAAAAAATACCTCTACTATAGGCGTTTCTGCGACAAGGTTGTGCGTTAAGTGTATTGTCTTACACTCTATTAATATTCATCTTCTTGGAAGAAAAAGTCGTCTTTCGAAGGATAGTCAGGCCAAATATCTTCAATACATTCGTACATTTCACCTTCGTCTTCGATTTCTTGAAGGTTTTCGATAACTTCGAGTGGTGCTCCTGTGCGTTGTGCATAGTCTATAAGTTCTTCTTTGGTTGCTGGCCATGGAGCATCTTCCAATTTTGTTACAAGTTCTAATGTCCAATACATCTTCTTTCCCTTTCTATTACTTGATAAATATAGATTTATTTTATTTGTTATCCAAATTATTCGCCACTATGCCAATACTGTTCTTGCTTCCCTTCTATACTAAGTATCATTCTCGACAGCAAGAATAGGTAGTCTGACAAGCGGTTTAAGTATATACAAATTTCGGGAGCTATGGTTTCATTGTCGGCCAATTTTACACATAGTCGTTCGCTGCGACGACAAATACATCTAGCCACATGGCAATGTGCCGATGCTATGCTCCCACCGGGCAACACAAACGATTGCAATCTTGGCAAAGTGCTTTCCATACCATCAATTGCCGCTTCCATATCGGCTATTGCCGACTGAGGAAGTTGAGGTAGTTTGGAGTATAATTCACGATCTTCGGTGGCCAACAAGGTTTGCACTACAAATAGTTCGCGTTGTATCTTTTTCAACTGATTGTAGTAAGTGTCGCTTATAGGCAATATATGCTCTGCCATTACAGCCAAATACGAGTTCAATTCGTCTACAGTGCCATAGGTTTCGATACGTATATCATATTTAGGCACCCGGGTACCTCCCACCAACGATGTTGTTCCTTTGTCGCCTGTTTTTGTATATATCATAGCGTTTGAGTGTTATTCCATTACTCGTTCTACCGATTTTACTTGAGGTATGGCTTCACGCAAAGCAGCTTCTATACCTTGTTTTAAAGTCATAAGAGCGTGAGGGCACGAGCCGCAGTGTCCTTTAAGTTTTACGTATACCACCCCTTCGTCGGTCATTTCCACAAATTCCACATCACCACCATCGGCTTGTAGGTAAGGGCGTAATTGGTCGATACCATTCTTTACTTGTTCTACTACGGTTATTTTTTCTTCTAATGTCATATCTTATGTGTTTTATTTTTTAGCGTTTATAATCGAAAGTTCTTTAGCTACATTTTGAGCCAATTCTGTAAATGCTTTACCTTCGGGCGATTGTATATCGAGGGCTGTTGGTGTTCCCTTGTCGCCATTTTCGGCTATAGATTGCACCAAAGGTATTTCGCCAAGCAATGGAATATTCATCTCGTTGGCTAAGGCACGACAACCTTGTTTGCCAAAGATATAATATTTATTGCTTGGTAGTTCGGCAGGTGTAAAGTATGCCATATTTTCTACAAAGCCCAATACAGGTATTTTTATATCGTTGTTCAAAAACATTTCCACACCTCTTACCACGTCAGCAAGAGCTACTTGTTGTGGAGTGCTCACTATCACTGCACCCGATACCGGCAATACTTGTGCTATAGTTAGTTGTATGTCGCCGGTTCCCGGAGGCATGTCAACTACCAAGTAATCTATTTCGCCCCAATATGTATCGGTAAGCATTTGTTTAACAGCATTAGATGCCATAGGCCCACGCCATACAAGAGCTTTGTTGGGGTCAACCATAAAGCCTATCGACATTAATTTTATACCATATTTTTCGATAGGTAACATATACATTTTACCATTATGTTCTTCGCCCATAATATCTTCGCGTTTTAGGTCAAACATTATAGGTATAGAAGGACCGTAGCAGTCGGCATCAACAAGACCCACTTTTGCTCCACTATTTGCCAAAGCTATTGCCAAATTTACAGCAACAGTGCTCTTGCCTACGCCACCTTTTCCCGAAGCTACCACTATAATATTTTTCACTCCCGGAAACATATCGTTCTTATTTATGGCAGGTAGTACTTTGGCTTTAAAATTTACTGTTACCTCGATAGCAGGGTCTATATAGTTATGTATTGCTTCAATGCAGTCGTCTTTCATTTTTTGCTTCATCGGACATGCCGGTGTTGTAAGCACCAAATCAAAAGCTACCGTATTGTCGCCGGTAACTATGTTTTGTATCATTCCCAACTGTGTCAAACTCTGTTTTAAGTCGGGATCATCAACATGCGATAATGCTATTTCTACTTGAGTGTTAGTTATTTTCATCGTCTATCTCTTTTTATAAGCGTTTGCAAAAATACACAAAATATACATCTATCCAAAAAAAATGTTCGTTTTCTTTGCACATATTGTGTTATTTATTGTTCAACGTTCAGTATATCATATTGTTTCTCCGGTCATATTTTGATCAAATGATACAAAGATATCGTTGTCGTGTATTTTCGATTCAAATTTCATATCATCAGGTGTGTCGATATATATCTCCATCAGTTTGGCATCGTTTTCCGGAAACATTTCCACCTTGTCGGCTACTGCGGGTACCAACACACATTCGCCGGCACGCATAGGCACTATGGTATCGAGGCAACGTATGGCACATATTCCTTCTACACAAAAATATATAACAAACGAATCCAAACTGGTAAAATCCTTCTTCAATGGTTGATCCAATACTATCATATTGGTATTAAAATAGGGACATTCGGCTATTTTTAATGTAGTGTTTTTCTTGTATTCGTATTGTGTTTTTGCATTGGTGGTTGCATTAAAATCCATGGCTGCCAATGCCTCTTGTGTGTGTAGTTCTCGAGGGTTGCCTTGGTTGTCAGTACGATTGTAGTCAAATATTCGATAGGTAGTATCCGAAGTTTGTTGTATCTCGGCTATCAGCAAACCTTTTCCAAGCGCGTGTACACGTCCGGCAGGTATAAAAAACACATCGCCTTTTTCGGCTTTTTCTACATTGAGGCATTGCATCAGTTTATCCGATTCCAATACTTTTTGGAAATATTCCGGTGTTATGTCTTTGTTAAATCCGTCGATGAGTTCGGCATTTTGGTCGGCATCCATCACATACCACATCTCGGTTTTGCCGTTTCCAAGTCCTCGTTCTTGTGCCAAAACATCGTCGGGATGTACTTGTACCGATAGATTATCATTGGCATCTATTACTTTTATCAGTATCGGGAATTCGTTGCCGAAACGTTCATAGTTGCGTTCGCCAATAAGGTCGCCCATATATATTTCCAACACCTCGTTGAGATTGTTTTCGGCCAAAAAACCATTTTCTATTTCGGTTTCGTTGCCCTCTACTCCCGATAGCGACCATAGTTCGCCACAATTAGCAAGCGCACCATAATCGTAGCCCAAATGTGTTTTTATCTTATTACCTCCCCATATCTTATCTTTAAATATGGGTTTTAGTTTCATTGGATATAGTAATGATTCCATAATATCTAATTATAGTTTGTTGTTTACATTGTAATTGCTTTATCGATAAGTAAGTCTATCACTTTTCTTACACCCGTTCCGGCTTTTTCGGCTATAGTGGTTATCTTTCGGTTTACGACCACTTCGTTTGGGTCTACCAAATAACATTCAGCCTTTGGAGGAACATAGTGTATAAGACTTGCAGCCGGATATACGTTTAGCGAAGTGCCCACCACTATAAATATGTCGGCTTGCTCGCATAGGTCTATGGCCGGCTCTATCATAGGCACTGCTTCACCAAACCATACTATGTAAGGACGCAACCGCCCTCCATCGGGTGCCAAAGTACCATGTTTCAATTCCCAACCATCGATGTCTATTATGTAATTGTGGTTATATTCGCTACAAGCTTTTGTTAGTTCCCCGTGCAGGTGTATTATGTTTTTGCTACCGGCGCGTTCGTGTAGATTGTCTACGTTTTGGGTAACGATATGTACATCGTAATATTCTTCCAAGCGTACCAATTGTCGATGACCTTCGTTTGGCTCGGCATTAAGCATAGCTTTGCGACGTTGGTTGTAAAACTCTTGTACCAATTCAGCGTTGCGGTGCCAACCATCTATCGAGGCTACATCTTCTACACGATGTTGTTCCCATAAACCTCCCGAATCGCGAAAGGTGCTTATTCCACTTTCGGCACTTATGCCGGCTCCTGTCAGTACTACTACTTTTTTCATAATTGTCAGTATAGGTTGTTTGTCGTTTTGGCAATTTCTAAGAAATCCGACTCTCCTACAAATAGCGTCAATTTTAAACTATTAAGTCTTGTAAACAGCCTGATTAGTTGCTACTATATTGGAGTTGTTCTATTTCTATTTCTTTTTCAATAAGATTCCGCAAATCATAGCCAAAGTAATTTTTACAAATTGCCTTTGTTCTTTTCGTTACCCATAGGCATGCGTTGTCTTTCGAAAATTATCTAACGCATCAACCTTTTATTTATTGTATGGTATTTTTATTTGGTTGAAATAATGGATTGTCTATTCGGAGTATTAACATTGAAATTCAAATAAATATAAAATAAAATATACAAAACTAAATACTATTTTAAGGCTACTTCTAAAATTTTTGCGTTTCGTATAATTAAATAGAAAAACTTCCTTTGAAACGTAGATTTTAGACCCGTTTTTAGTAAAACGAAAATCTTTTTTTTGTTCTTGCGCTTTGGCAGATAAATGATGATAGAGTATCGTTTTATTCACACCCTATTGTCATTTACTTCACAATAGGGTTTCACGAGCACGATGGTATACCATCAATTTTATGCCCATATATGGCATAAAAATTCCCTCCCGATGACGATAAAACAGCATCGCGATGAAGTACAAAAATCCTCGTGAGGAAAATCTCACAACATCGTGATGCAGATTTCCCACAAACCGGCCGATGAATAAAATCAGTAAACATCTCATAAAAAAACATCAAAGTATCGCCCTAAATCGTATCCGAAATTATCCTTTATTTTTTCATTATCGCTTTACCCGATATACAATTTAGGCAATTTCTAAAAATTGCTTTGCAACTGATTTGCGGAATTTTCTTGAAAAAATTTTTACTTTCTTTTGATTGAGCATAGCGGGCTATGCGATTGAAAAAGAAATAGAAATATTTCAAGAAAAAACACAAAGCAGGCAAAAGTTTTAAAGAATATTCTTCTAATTATCCAAAATGTGGAATTTTTAGAAGTTGCCTTTAATAATAAAATTGACTATAAAGTTGTGATATCAAAATAATTTTGTACCTTTGCAAATCGAAATATGCATATTTTATGGCAACTGAAGGTAAATATTTTTATTCGTTTACTCAAACGGAGCGGAGAGGTTTCGTCTTACTGATGGTAATACTGCTGATAGTGTTATCCATTGTTGCTCTCTTGCCTCTGCGCCGACCTGACGTTACGAAATATACTGCTTTTATTGATTCGATAAAAGAATACGAACAAGTATTGCTTACCGATAGTGTTTATACGAAAAATGATTTTAAATACTCGTCTCAACATACTGCCAATCGCATAAAACCATTCACATTCGACCCTAATACTTTACCGACAGAAGGATGGGTAAAGATGGGCTTTAGCCCAAAGCAAGCCAAAGCATTGGACAACTATCGCAAAGCAGGCACTGTGTTTAAAACGAAAGAAGATGTAAAGAAAATATTTTTCATAGGCGAAGAAGAATACACAATAATAGAGCCATATATCGAGATAAAATCTACCGACTCACTTCCATCGCATATAAATCGGAGCCATAGTATTGTCCGTAAAGAATATGTTTATGTGGTAGAACTAAACACTGCCGACACCACCGACCTAAAAGAGTTACGTGGAATAGGCTCGGTATTCGCTGCAAGGATAATAAAATACCGCAACTTATTGGGTGGTTTTCACCATAAGGAACAGTTGTTGGAAGTATATGGAATGACCGAGGAATTATACTCCAAAATAAGCAAGCATATAATAGTGGATTCTGATATACTTACAACCATAAACATCAATACTGCCACACTGCAACAACTAAACCATCACCCATACTTAAACTACTATCAAGCCAAGGCGATAATAAAGTATCGCGACCTTGGGAATACATTTGACAACGTGGTTGATTTGAAAAATATTACGATAATAGACAACGATACTTACGAAAAAATAAAACCATACTTGTCTGTTCGGTAATTATAAAGTATATTTGCATATGAAATAAAATATAACACAATTAGATAATATATTTGTATATAGACAATTGTGGTTAATAATATAGATAAATAAATTGTAAATAATGAAATTTGCTGCAAAAGAAATAGCTCAAATGCTGCAAGGTACCATAGAAGGCGACGAAAATATTTTTGTCGACAAACTTTGCAAGATAGAAGAAGGCGAAGAAGGAGGATTATCTTTCTTGGCTAATCCCAAATATACACATTATATATATGACACCAAGGCTTCGTTAGTGATAGTAGCCAACGATTTTGTGGCCGAACGTGAGGTAAGCACCACTTTGTTGCGTGTTGCCAACCCTTATATGGCATTTGCTCAATTATTGTCGGTATACAACGAAATACAACTCAACAAAACAGGTATATCATCGCAAGCCTTTATACATCCCTCTGCCAAGATAGGCCAAAACTGCTATGTTGGAGAATACGCCTACATAGGCGAAAATGTGGTTATAGGCGACAACACTAAAATATATCCGCAATGCTATGTTGGCGATAATAGTCGCATAGGCGCCAAAACCACATTGTTTGCCGGTGTTAAAGTTTATTCCAACAACCTTATAGGCAACGAATGTATAATACATGCCGGTGCTGTAATAGGTGCTGACGGCTTTGGTTTTGCTCCGCAAGGCGGAGAAGACGTCTACAGTAAGGTGGCGCAGATAGGTAACGTGATAATAGAAGACAAAGTGGAAGTGGGTGCCAATACTTGTATCGACCGTGCCACTTTGGGCTCTACCATTATACGCCAAGGTGTAAAGATAGACAATTTGTGTCAAATAGCCCATAATGTGGTAGTAGGCGAAAACACTGCCATGGCTGCTCAAACCGGATTGGCAGGCTCGTCGAAAGTGGGTAAAAACTGTATATTGGCAGGACAAGTAGGTGTGGTAGGCCACATCGAAGTGGGCGACAGAGTAATTGTAGGAGCCCAATCAGGAGTAACACGTAATATAAAATCGGATATAACAATACTTGGCTCGCCGGCTCAGGAAGTGAATAAAATGAGAAAGATATACGTATACGAGCGCAAACTCGAAGATATGGAGAAACGTATATCCGAATTGGAAAAACAATTGAAACAGAATAAATAGACTATAGCGATGGAAACATTTACGCATAAATTGCCACTTCAACTACGCTTCAACGACATAGATATGATGGGGCATGTAAATAATGCTGTTATAATGGAATTCTTTGATTATGGCAAAATGAAGTACTTTGATGCTGCCAAAATATATGTAGAAAAAGAAGAAACTACCATTGTGATAGTGCATTATGAAGTGGACTTCTTGGGACAAATAACACGTAACGACAATCCCGAAGTATGCACAAAAGTAACAAGGTTTGGCAACAAAAGTTTGGAAGTATTGCAACACATCATATGTGGCGACCAAATAAAAGCGACATGCAAAACTGTAATGTCAGGCTATAATCGCATACACAACTCGTCGGCAGTGATACCCGAAAGCATAAAAACAGCCATCAAAAATTATGAAAATACCAACATTTAAAACCAATATATCATGAAGAAAATCATATCTATCGTATTAGTAGTTTGGGCTATAAACTCTAATGTGTATTCTCAAGATTCGTTTTCGAATGAATACAGTTTCCCATTGTCAATTGCAGTTAATGCCAATTTAGGGGCATTCTCTACGGGCACCGAAGATTTTCAAATAAACAATCGTCCGATGCTAAGTGGTACAGCATTCTTTACCATCAATCCCAATCTATTCTTAGGTGGTGGTATCGGTGTCAGCACATGGAACTACGATTTAGAAGGCGAAGGAAAATTTGACAATAAATATTTTAATGTACCAATATATGCCGCAGCACGCTACTTCTTTGGAGAAGAAAAAAAGAGCGGTATATTTTTCGATGCCAAAATCGGTTATCGCTTTGGCAACAAAATAACTGTAGACATGCTAAGTCAATACCGTACAGGCGAAGATTTCAGATTCATATCCGGTCATGGTTTATATTCGAGTATTTTGATGGGGATATCGTATCGCCGTATCGAACTATCTTTTGGTATGGATATACAAGGTCTAAATTATGATGTTGTAGATCATTCGGTGGTAATAGCCACTCGCCATCGTCGCGACCGCGAAGAATCTATTTCCACTACTGTTCGTGCATTTATTTTTCAATTGGGATACTGGTTTTAATGTCAACAATAATGAAAATCGTAAAATATCTGTTATTGGCAGCAGTGGTGCTAAGTGTGGCATCGTGTGGTGGCGGATCTAATGGTAGTAGTACCGTAGCCGAGTCGGAGGAGGTAATAAAGATAAACCGTTTCGAAGATATCGTATTCGGCACTCCTATAGAAGAACTCCAACAAACCTTGGTAAGCAATAGCTACGACTATCGTTTCTTATTTAATACCAACGTGAATAATCCCGTCTATTTCGAAGAAATAAAATATTTTGCCACCGACACTTTGATGCAGAAAGTGTACAATGTGGTACACACCACCTACCCCGACCTTTCGTGGTTGGAAAAAGAATTGGCAGAGGCTATGAGTAGAAGTCATAAACTGTTGCCGGGCAATAGCATAAAAAACTATTACACTCTTATAACCGGAACTTTTGCATATTACGACCGCGTAATATGCACAGATTCGTTTATGGCTATAAACATCGACCAATATTCCGTAAAGAATATGAAATATTTTAATGCCTACTTTGGTATGCCTATGTACATAGTAAACTTGCTGGATAGCGTGTATATGCCTGTCGACTGTATGGCCTCGTATGCTATAAACAAGATACCGCAAAGCAATACCGCCGACCAATCTATGCTCGACCTTATGATATTTAATGGTAAGATATTGTATTTCCTCGACAAAGTGTTACCCAATACACCCGATAGTGTTAAGCTGCGCTACACCTCGCAACAGATGCAGTGGGCTGAAGCCAACGAGGGTAATGTGTGGGGATATTTTGTGCAGAAAAACCTATTATATGAAAACGATTATGCCAAGATTCGTCCTTTTGTAAACGAAGCGCCTAATACTTCGGCTTTCGAAAATTCGGCACCACGCATGACCGACTTTATAGGTTGGAAGATAGTAGACAGATATATGAACAAGAAAGATATTTCAATGGAAGAACTATTTAAAAATACCAATTCGCAAAAGAT
Source organism: Bacteroidales bacterium (assembly GCA_017555745.1). Taxonomy (GTDB): domain Bacteria; phylum Bacteroidota; class Bacteroidia; order Bacteroidales; family P3; genus HGM05376. The sequence goes on along the minus strand of JAFZFU010000026.1, from coordinate 55,439 downwards.
ACTTACCGATTCGGGCTACAAACCTAAACGCAAATAAAAAACCATGATACAAAAACGCTGCATATTCAGTACATACAAGATATTTCCTTACGTAATAGCAAAATACCTATTGGCATTTGTTTTCTTATTTATCACCCAATCGGTATTTTACATAGTTAACGCATCGTTGTTTTCCATAAATAGTGTCGGCGATGCGCTTATGGTGCTTTTGGGCAATATACATTTTGGCATATCCACCACTGCCATGGTGTTGGTGCCATATTTTATTATGTATATATTGCCTATAGGATTGCGATGGAAACCCACATACAAAAAGGTATCGGAAGTATTGTATATCGTATTGGTGTCGCTTATGATGGCGGGCAACCTTATAGACACCATATATTTCCAATGGACTTTACGCCGTACCACGGGCGATATATTCAAATATCTTACCGTAGGTGGCGATATGGGAAATCTTGTACCTCAGTTTTTGTCGGACTTTTGGATGTACGTAGTGGGCTTTGTGGTATTGATAGTATTGTTGGTGGTGCTGTCGCGCAAGATAGAGTTGCAGCCTCGCAAGCCTTATCCCAAGACATTGTTTAAGGACAGCTTGCTTTCTGCAATATTTGCAGCGATAGTTATAGTGGCCATACGCGGCGGTCTGTTTTTACAGTATCGTCCGTTGTCGCCTATCGATGCAGGCAAATACACTTCGGCCGAAAACACTCCGCTTATCATCAATACTCCGTTCTCGATAATAAAGACCTTCAATAAAGATAATAGTGTAAACAAGATGGAGTTTTATGGCAGCGACGAAGAGTTGGAAAAAGTTTTTAGTCCGTTGTCGTATCCTTTGCCACCGGTTGTAGACACTTTGGCGGCGACAGACTCCATTGTGGCTGCCATTCCAAAGAATGTGGTACTTATCATCCTCGAAAGTTTTTCGGAAGAATATATCGGAGCATTAAATCCATTGCCTTCGGCTGTAAGCTACACTCCGTTTTTGGACTCGCTTATCCAACGCAGTATAGTATATCAGGGCATGGCCAATGGCAAACGTTCCATCGAGGCAATACCGGCTTGCTTGGCAGGCATGCCCACTCTTATGGACGAGCCATATATCACTTCGTCCTATTCGATGAACAAAATAGAGGGTTTGCCTCAAATACTTAAACGTAATAATTATCATACTTCTTTTTTCCATGGCGCCTACAACGGCTCTATGAACTTCGACAGCTTTGTAAAAACCATAGGCGTAGACAACTATTACGGCATGAACGAATATAACGACGACAAAGATTACGATGGCAATTGGGGCATATTCGATGAGCCTTTCTTACAGTTTATGGTCGACAAACTTTCGGATTTTCCACAGCCATTCTTTACGGGTGTGTTTACTCTTTCATCGCATCATCCTTATACCATACCCCGACAACATATCGGTCGTTTTGCAAAAGGACCTATCCCAATATTGGAGCCGGTAATGTATGTCGACTACGCTTTGCAAAAGTTTTTCGAAAAGGCACAACAAACCGATTGGTACGCCAATACCTTGTTTGTTATAACTGCCGACCACGCCGCTCAAGCCATGGATAAATATTACAAAACCGACTGCGGAATATACAAAATACCTATGATATTTTATTATCCCGGCGCCGACACAGCCTATAGCAGTAACCACATATTGCAACAGATAGATTTGATGCCTACCATTATCGACTATTTAAATATTGCCGAGCCGTCGCTTGGATTTGGCAAAAGCATATATCAAACCGATGGCGGATACCATCTGGCTTACCGCAACGGATGCTATCAACTATTGAAAGACGGCTATTTGTTACGCTTTAACCTCGAGAAGTTTGAGCTATACAATGTGGCAGACGACCCATTACTTACCAACGACATTGCCGACCAAATGGCCGACGACAATAAAATACAACATCTCAAAAACTATATAAAAGCTGTTATACAACAATATAACAACCGACTTATAAGTAACAAACTATTACCTAATAAATAAGTTATATAATATACCATAAAACGACCAAACACTTATGAACGGGAAGAAAAAACTACTGGTAATAATCAATCCTATATCGGGCGTTGGCAAACAACGCACCGTAGAAAAGGCTTTGACCTCATACCTCGACCACAACTCTTATGACTACGAAATAGAATACACACAATATGCCCATCATGCACAAAGCATTGCCAAAGAAGCATGCGAAAGCGGGCGATGCCATATTATAGTGGCCGTAGGTGGCGACGGCTCTGTAAACGATGTAGCATCGGGCATAGTGGCGGCACAATCGGATATGCCTATGGCAATAATACCTTGCGGATCGGGCAACGGCTTGGCAAGACATTTGCGGATACCGCTTTCGGTAAGAAAAGCTATCGAAGTGATAAACGTAGGATATTGCCAAAAGATAGATACCATAACCATGAACGACCACACATACGTAAGCATTGCCGGTATAGGTTTTGATGCCTTGGTGGCGCATAAGTTTAGCACCACACAAACACGAGGACTGCAAGCTTATACCGAAGTTATACTTTCGGAATATCCTTTTTATAAGCCATCGTTGTATAAACTAAACATCGATGGAAAAGAGATGGAACGCGAGGCTTTGTTTATAAGCTTTGCCAACTCTAACCAATTTGGCTACAATACCGTAGTGGCGCCATCGGCAAACCTGAGCGACGGCCTGATAGATGTATGCATTGTAGACCTGATACCCATAATACATTTGCCGATAATAGCACATTTGGTGTTGGCTCGTAAGTTCGACCTTTCGAAACATGTAGAGATCATAAAAGCCAAAAGCATTAAGATATACAACAACGACTACGAATGGGTAAACCTTGATGGCGAAGCCGTAAAGATGGGTAAAGAAATAGACATAAACATCAATAACAAAAAACTAAACATAATTTGTCCGCATGGGAAAGAAAAATAAAGCAGTAGGTGTGGTATACTCTACCAACCCCGATTTTCAGTACACTTACGAAGATGATGAACAAGATTTGGTGGAAACATTACCTCCACACCAACAAAAACTAAATGTAAATATCGAAAAGAAAAATCGTGGTGGCAAGGTAGCCACAGTGGTAAAAGGCTTTGTGGGCACCACCGATGATTTGGAAGCATTAGCCAAAAAACTGAAAACCAAATGTGGAGTAGGCGGAGCCGCCAAAGACGGAATTATTATAATACAAGGCGACTGTGTGCCAAAAGTGAAAGAGATACTTACTGCCGAAGGATATAAATGCTAAATTAAAGCCGTCGAAACATTCGAGTTTCGACGGCTTTTTTTGTTTGTTTACCGCTGTTTCTTTTCTGTGGCAGTTATATTCTTCAGTTTCTAATCTATGGTTATAATTTTTTTAATCCCTACAAAAAAGTTTCCGACATCTATACCAGAACTTCTTTTTTCCCATACCAAAAGTATATTCCAAAGTTTGGAATATTTATTTCATACTTTGGAATATATATTTCAAACTTTGAAATATTCGTTCCAAACTTTGGAATATAGAAATACAACGGGGTATAACAACTTTTCTATAGGGCTAAAATGAATTTTAAACTACGAGTGAGAACTTTTTAGAAACTACCTAAAAATAAAAAGTTTTTGGAAAACTATGTTTTATTCCGAAAATATGTGTAACTTTGCACTTTCAAACAAACAGTAAATAATATGTAACAACGTAGAAATAAATATAATAAACATAGTGTAAACATAGAGCTTGATGCTCTTATTCTATCGCATGAATAGTCTGGTAAACTAAAAAGGTAACAAGAATAAGAATGCATGGAATTCACGCCTAATAAGGCGTGGATTTTCGTGTACTTATTATTTGTTACAAGGATATTACCAGACATCCCATGCTTGAACAAGAAGGCTACCGAAAGATTTCACGCCTTTCTTTATACCCCTTATTTACGGAATATCTGCCGAAAGCTCACTAATAAAATTATAAATATGAAGAGATTATTATTATCTTTAATTATTACAGTTAGTACAATGCTATCGACTGTATGGGCCTACGACTTTAGTGCAACAAGCCCAAGTGGACACACTCTGTATTATGAAATAATTAGCGGAACTACAAATGTAGGAGTTGTAAGACCGGGAGAAGGCAACACATATAACAACTATGTTTCCGGCAATGTAGTTATACCCGCTACAGTTTCTTACAATGGCACAACTTACAACGTGACAGAATTAAGAGGTATTGGTCCCGATAGTTATCCTTATGGATCTTTTGAAAGTTGTAGCGGTTTAACTTCGGTAACCATCCCTAATTCGGTTACTTCTATTGGAAGTTGTGCTTTTAGAGATTGTACAGGTTTAACTTCGGTTTCCATCCCTAATTCGGTTACTTCTATTGGAAATTCTGCTTTTAGCGGTTGTAGCGGTTTAACATCGGTTACTATTCCTAATTCGGTTACGTCTATTGGATATTCTGCTTTCTATAATTGCAGCGGGTTAACCTCGGTAACTATTCCTAATTCGGTTACTTATATTGGAAGTTATGCTTTTTACTTAGTAAAAAATATCGTTTATAGCGGTACTGCATCAGGTAGCCCATGGGGAGCATTTAATGTAAATGGGTATATTGATGGCGATTTTATATATAGAGATAGTACAAAAACTACATTAACAGCATATATAGGTAGCAGTTCAAATGTAACCATTATTAATTCGGTTACTACTATTGGAATTTCTACTTTTGAGGGTTGTAGCAGTCTAACCTCGGTAACAATCCCCAATTCGGTTACTACTATTGGAAATTTTGCTTTTGCTTATTGTAGCGGGTTAACCTCAGTAACCATCGGTAATTCGGTTACTTCTATTGGAAGTGATGCTTTTAGCGGTTGTAGCGGTCTAACATCGGTTACTATTCCTAATTCGGTTACGTCTGTTGGAGTGTCTGCTTTTTATAACTGTACAAGTTTAACTACCTTAAACTTTAATGCAGTAAATTGCAGTAATTTTATTTCTGGTAGTTTAAATCCATTTTCTGGTTGTCATATTTCTACAATAAACATAGGTGATAGTGTACAACGTATACCGGGAAATTTTGTATATAGTAAAACTTCTTTAACAACTCTGACAATTGGACGGAGTATTACTTCTATTAATTCTTCTCTATTCTCTAGTTGCAATAATTTAACTACTCTAAACTTTAATGCAGTAAATTGCAGTGATTTTAGTTATTCAAATTATCCTTTTAGTGATAGTCCTATTTCTACAATAACTATAGGAGATAGTGTGCAACGCATTCCGGCATATTTTGTATACAATAAAACTGCTATATCGGAGATAATCATTCCTAACGGAGTTACATCTATTGGGAATAGTGCATTTTATGGTTGTAGCGGTTTAGATACAATTATTATACCAAATGGTATTACAACTATCGAGGAATCTACGTTCGAAAACTGCAATAATTTGGCTTATGCTGTTATTGGTGAAAATATGTCTTCTATAGGAAACAAAGCTTTTTATGGTTGCAATAATTTGCATAATGTTAAATCGTTGGCAAGTTTTCCTCCTACACTTGGCTCTAATATTTTCTCGGCAACAGCTATATTAAAAGTGCCTTGTGGAAGTGCTGCATACTATAGTGCTCCTACTGCCAAATGGGGTGAGTATTTTATCAGTATAGAAGAAATTTGCGACAATATAACTATAACCGTTATTTCGGCAAACGAAAACATGGGTACTGTATCGGGTAGCGGAGAATATCTCTTTGGCTCAGAGGTTACAATAACGGCTACTCCTAAGCAAGGCTATCGCTTTGTAAGTTGGAACGATGGCAATACCGAGAATCCTCGTACCATTGTAGTAGAAGCAGAGGCTACATATATTGCTACTTTCGAGGAAGAAATAGGAATAGAAACTGCTAGCGAATTAGATGAACTTCGTTTATATCCCAACCCAACAAGCGGAACTATTACTTTCAACAGCACAGATATCCGCAAAGTAGAAGTAATGGATGCCATGGGTAGAATGGTGGCAGTATACAACGATAGTTATATTATAGATTTATCCAAACTAAGCAAAGGCTACTATACATTACGTGTAACTACAGATAGAGGTGTGGCAATACGCAAAGTGGTGCGTAACTAACAATATCAACGATAGTCAAAAAAAGGTGTGGATTAGTTCCACACCTTTTTTTTGTTAGATGTTTTAAAGGTAAGCTCCGCAAATCATTTGCTATACAATTTTTAAACCATGGAATATATTCTGCAAAAGGGGAAGGGGTTTTAAAATTTAACCCTACCCCTTTTGATATAAACCCCCTATCCCTTTTTATGGCAAGCCCCTACCCCTTTTTTGAAAAGCATTACCATCCTTTTTCGGAAGAATGTAATGGTTTTGGATTTCTCCCGAAAATTCCGCAAATCACTTGCGAAGCAATTTTTAAGAATTGCCTAAAACAGAAGCACCCATTCTTTTACGGTGGTATTTCCTATACGGTCTGTAACTATTACTTTCAGTATATTTTTGCCTGTGGCAGTGGCTCCGACGGTGTCTATAGTCAGTGTAGCTGTTTTGCCATCGTGTTCGGCCAATATCCATTCTCCGTTTAGGTAGCAGTCATATTTGGTTATCCCCGAAAGGTTATCGGATATTTTTACCTTCAAAGTTTTTGTGGTTATCTTTTTCCCTTCTTTAAAGTTCGAAGGAGATACTTTGGGTGCTATAGTATCGATGGATATTGCCAGGCCATCAAACGTTCTAAGTTTTACCACCATGGTATCGGCATTTATTGTAAATGGTTGTGCCACTATCGTTTTTCCGGCTACGGTTACGGGCACAAGTTTTTGTTTTAAAGCCATCAGGCTGTCGGGTATCGTTAGTTTAGCGGTATAGGTTATATGTGGTGGCAACGAGTGGTTTTTAAATGTCAAAGTATGCACATCGGTAAGTATCGAGCGATATTTGGCGGGGTGCTTTTGATAGCACATAAGGTCATTTTCGTAAAAGGTGTTTTCATCGAAGTATACAGCATATCCGTCGGTTTTGTATCTGTTTTTTAAATAGTAGGCTATGGGAATATTATATTTCGCTGCCGAAGGAGTGGCTACAGCAACCGGAGTAGCCAAAGTGTTTTTTACCACAAACGACATTTTGGCGCTGTTGCCCGAAAAGTCTGTTACTCTGTATTCCACTTTGTGGCAACCATTGTCGGCAAAGGATATATAGCCGTTGTTTTTATACACACGGCATGTTTGGCTTTTGTTGCCTCGCAGTTTTCTCGACAGTATGTATGCTTGGCGATTTTTCTTGTACCATTCGTAGTCTATCATCGAGTTGGCTGCACGTGTTTCTTCAAACATAAACTCGGTGGGCGAATAGTGGAATATCAACTCGTCGTCTACATATAGTTTTATTTCGTAGACTCCGTTTTTTTGTGTCGAGTTTGGCGCGGCATCGGTGGCATATATGCCTGTATATATTCGTCCACTTACATATACAGTATCGTGAACAAAGGTGTGTTTTTTCTTTGTCTTCTTGTCGGTACGTGTGTCTTTTATCATCAAAGGTATTGTTTGTCCATTTATTGTCGAACCTTCTCCGGCGGGGTATACCCTTATGTTGTGTATAACCGGTGCTATATTGTCGGCAAACGGCATTCCAAACAATAGAGGATTTATGGTTTTGTCGTTGTGGGCATGTCGCAGTTCGAAGTGCAGATGCGGACCACCACTGCCGCCCGTATTGCCGGCATTGGCTATCAGCATGCCTTTCTTAACCATCAACATGCTGTCGGCTATCTCTACATCTATCTCAAAAGCACGTTGTTTGTAGTGGCACTGCTTGGTATATTCGGCTATTGCACCCACAAAGTTATTGAGGTGCATATACACACTTTTATATCCATTGGGGTGAGTGATGTATAAGGTTTTTCCGCCGCCGTATGCCGAGACTTTAATTCTCGATACATATCCGTCGGCCACAGCATATACAGGTTCGCCTATCACCCCTCCTATTCTGAAGTCCATCCCCGAATGAAAATGGTTACTTCTTATCTCGGCAAAGATACCTGAAGTGGCAAGAGGTATATTAACGGGCGAACGAAAATAGTTTTGTGGATAACTGTCGTTTTGCGAAAATATCGGGGTATATAGTATTGTAAGTAAAGTAAATGCTATGTTTCGTGCTATTTGTTGTGTAATGTTCATCGTTATCTTATCAGCGTTCTATCTTTTTTGTAAGTGTGGTTGATGTTATTTCTTTTATACATTGTATCTTCGACATATCTTGCAACAGATGATTTTTGGATGTTTGGTCGTTGTCGTAGGTAAGTATATCCATTTTCAGTTCCACATATCCTGATGCAGTGTTTTGCGACGATTTCATCTTTTGCAACTGCATATTGTCGTAATTGCTTATCATTTCTACAAACAACGAGCGTATCGACATCTCGTTTTTCAAATCGGTTATTACCTCTATCGAAAAACCTACATTTTTTATCTCGATAGGCTTTTGAGTACGACGGTCGAAGTAGTCCGAAATGGGTTTTAGCAGTAGATGTGTGGCAATTATAGAGGCTGCTGCAATTGCTCCTTCCAAATAAAGTCCGAAGCCACATAAGGAGCCTATTGCCGCCGAGCACCACAAAGTGGCAGCAGTATTTAAGCCATGAATGGTAAAACCATCACGCATTATAACACCGGCACCCAAAAAACCGATACCTGTAACCACTTGTCCCAGCACACGCAAATTGTCGGAACTACCTCTAATGCCTGCACTTTCGGATATCAATATAAATATACAGGCACCCAATGCCACAAGCGAATTGGTAACAAGTCCTGCACTACGTTGCTTTATTTGTCGCTCTAAGCCTATACAGGCACCAAGCAGTAGTGCCAACGATAAGCGGTATAAAAATATTTTTAATTCCATTACTATTTATATTTCTGTATATATAAACCACAAAAAAGTATTTTCATTGTTCAACGGTGGTACTTTTTATGCAACAAACAAGAAATAGTATCCCCTATTGCTACAATATAGTATTCACAAACTCAATATAGTTGTCGGGTGTTATCACCTTAAAGTCGGTATTTGGATAAATAGTCTGTAATATTACTATTACAAACTATGTGGTTTATCACCCGTAACTCCCATGTTTAGGGGTCGTAACTCCCATAGTTACGGGTCAAAAGTATGGCACTTTTGAATGGCAAACCACAGGGGTTTCTATCAACTCTAAGGGAGTGAATAAAAAAAGAGAGTGAATTTGTATATAAACAAATCCACTCTCGATATATTTATTTCAGTTATCAGACTTCTCGTTCTATCTTTTTGGATAGTCAATAATCGATGGCTGATATATTATTTGCAACCATTTACTAACCGGTCGGTATCGCTTGCTATTACAAATTCTTCGTCGGTAGTTACCACCATAGTGGTTACTTTCGAATTAGGTGTAGATATTATTTTGTCTTCACCCATTATAGTAGCGTTCAAAGCTGTGTCTATTTCGATACCTAAGAATTCCATGTTAGAAAGTATTGGTTCGCGCATAAACCAGGCGTTTTCGCCAATACCACCTGTCATTACCAATATGTCGCAACCATTCATTATAGCAGAATATGCTCCGATATATTTTTTTACATGATGAGCAAAAACGTTGAAAGCGTCGGTGCAACGAGGATCGCCTTCGTCGCGACCTGCGCGTACATCTCTCATATCCGAGCGGCCACACAATCCCACAAGTCCCGATTTCTTATTAAGCATAGTGTTCAATTGATCGGGTGTCATGTTTTCTTTTTCGGCTATGTACAACAATACTCCCGGATCCAAATCGCCACAACGAGTACCCATTACCAAACCTTCAAGAGGGGTGAATCCCATAGTGGTATCAACCGATTGTCCATTTTTGATAGCAGCAATAGAAGCACCACTACCCAAGTGGCAAGTGATAATTTTTAAATCGTGCCAATCTTTACCAATCATTTTGGCGGCTTTTTCGGCTACAAATTTATGGCTTGTACCATGGAAACCATAACGACGGATTTTATATTTTTCGTAAAGTTCGTAAGGAAGGCCATACAAATAAGCTTCGGCAGGCATAGTTTGATGAAACGAAGTATCGAAAACGGCTACCTTTTTGATGTTGGGAAGCAACTCTTCGGTAGCATATATCCCTTTCAAGATAGCAGGGGTATGCAATGGTGCCAACTCCGACAAATCTTGGATATGTTTTATTACTGCATCATCGATGATTACACTGTCTTTGAAAACTTCGCCACCATGTGCAACACGATGACCACAAGCGCCTATCTCGTTTAAGTCTTTTATCACACCTAATTTAGGGTCGGTAAGAGTGTGCAACACAAGGTCTATACCTTCGGTGTGATTGGCTATGGGACGTTGTTCGTAGTGTTTGTCTCTTCCAGCCGGGCGGTGTGTAAACTCTCCCATTTCAGATCCTACACGCTCCAATAATCCTTTTGCCATAACCTCAGCATTGTTCGACATATCAATCAATTGATACTTTATAGACGAACTTCCGCAGTTTAATACTAAAATCTTCATCGTATAACTTATTTATTTATTGTACTTTATTAATATTATCAAGTTTATTTTAAGTCCTCAAATTTACAAATAATTTTCCAATGAACAAATAGTTTTTTCTTTTTTTAAGAAATAAAATATTCCCCGCTATCAATATCCTTATTGTTAGCAGGGTATATAGACATAAAAAAAGCAAGGTCTGCTAAAATTAAAAAGATAGTGCAGTGTATATCTAAAACGTGGAATTTTTAGAAGTTATCTATATTGGTAATAGTCAATAAATAAAGGCTGATAAGTAAAAAGTGTTATTCATCCTCCTTCCATTCGAGTGTACCTCGTTGGTTGAAGATTTTAGGATTTTTAAATTTGTCGTCGGATTCGAAACCATCGCCGTACGTTATTCGAGTTCCGTTTACCGACTTTATTGGTTTGTTTGAATATATCCTTTTTTCGTCTTTGTTCCACACTATCGATTCCATGTATGTGGTATCGCCCGAGCCATAATCGATAATAACCACATCGTTTCGGGCTTCCATGATATTTTGTGCATCATACGAAATGGCATATTTTGCCGACAGCGATGTCGACACTTCATTTTGGGAATTAAAAAATTGCACAAACACTCCGTCGGGATATTCTGTTTTTGGCTCTTCGCCATCGAATTTTTGTATGGAGGGAGCATCAAGTTTAAGTTGTATATCTCCGCCTTTACTTTGTACTATATGGGCGTTTTTTACTACCTGCACCGGTTGATTGGATGGGTCGAAAAATTGTATTTCCTTAATATCGTTGGAACATGCCGACATAAAGAATATAAAAACAAACATACCCACCACTTGCAGTGGCAGGCATGTTTGCCGTATTATGTTTTTGATAGTATTCACTATTTTACCGTTCTAACTGTTGTTGTTTCTCCAATCCAACCGCCAACTGTAAACGAATTACCATCGATGATATTTTCCATAAAAGCATCGGTTTGACTTGGGAAGTGACGCGAATAAGTATTAATGAACTTATTGGCACGTTCTACCATTTCGGGAGTATCTTCTACGTTTTTGGCACGTATAGCTTTGTCGACAGCTGCCCAATAAGCCACACGGCTCATAACAGGACCACTACCACAACAGCTACCGGCAGTTTCGGCATATAATGAAGCTATAATCATATATGGTTCACCTTTGGTAGGATCCAATTTTGCGGCTTCGTAAGCAGCACTTCTTGATGCAGCATAGCTCTTAGCACCTTGCAATGCATAAGCCAAACGAATGTTAGCTTGATATTTTTTATCTTCTTCTACACCGGCTACTGCTTCTTTTAAGTATTCGGCAGCTTTGGCATATTGTTGTTTGGTCAAACACAAGTTACCCATCATATAAGCCGATTCGGGACTTGGTTGCATAGCATGTAGCTTTTCGGTAGTGTTAAAGAACAACTCTGTTTTTGTACAGCCTTTGCTTTCCAATAGATTAGATATTTTCTTTACTAATTCCAAATCATCTGGATTGGCTTCGTATTTTTTGGTGAATATATCTACCAATTGTTCGCAAGAAGCGTATGGCGAGAATGCTGCTTCCACATTGCTGATAGCTGTTTTTGTATCAGCATCGCCCGGTTTTGCTTTTAGCGCTTTTTCTAACAAAGTAGACGCCAAATCATAGTTGTCGATAATCAAAGTAGGATCGACTTTCTTTGAATGAACATAGAATATTGTAGCTTCGAAGAATTTATAAATATACGAAGGTTCCAAACTTTCGCCATCTAATTTCACAGCTTCTTCGTATAATCTATAGTAATCTTCTATAGCTGCTTCGCCTCTAAGTTGTTCCAAATCCAAGGCTTTGCGTGCTTTGTTCAAACCTTCTTCGCCAAAATATTGTATTCTCAAATCATACATTGCCATCAATTCATCAATGTACTTTGATTGTTCTTCGGCTGTTTTGGCATTTACAATCATAGTTTTTAGTATGTTACCACCTCTGATGTATATATTCTTGTTATATCCGGGGCAGTATTGCAATACTTCTTTCCATGGTTTGTAGGCATCAACATAATTTTTCATTTTGTATGCCTCTTGATACAAAGACAAGTTTTCGATACATTTTACACTGTCTTCAGGTGTTTTACCTGTTTTTTGAGCATTTGCAGAAAAAGCCATAGCTGTTACCATTATGGCTAATCCTATTTTTGTCATTTTTTTCATTTCTGTTATTTATTATTCTATATTTATTATTTCTAATCGTATTTTTGTTTCTTAAACCATGTATCGCTGGTCGATAGCGACAAGCCTATTTGAGCATAGTTCTTTTTCAATATATCCTTCGTGCCATAGCATCCCCATTGAAATGAGATGTTGATGAGCGATTTCATTTTTCGTACAGGCACCGACATACCTACGTGTATGCCGAAATCATTCATTGTTTCAAATTGATTGGTGGCTTGATTTAGTACACTTAACTTACCTTGTTCAAAATGAACTCCGGCTCTGAACGACATTCTTTCAAAATATTTGGTCGATAACAAGTCGCCCATTTTTTCGCCGCCCAAAGCGAAGCGAAGGCTATTGCTATATTCAAAAGCATCCCAATCTCCGAGTATATTTATGTCTTCATTTTCGATATATTTGGGCATCGACCATTCCGAGTAGGTTGCATCTATGCCTACCATCCATTTTTCGTTGCGGGTGAGCGATAATCCAAAACCAACAACGGTAGGCATTGTAAGCGTACTTTCGTATTCTTTTACTGGAAAAATGGTATCGCGAGGATATTCGTTTTCGCCTTTGCGTGCAAAAGTATATAACACCGATCTGTCTTTCACTTTCAAATTCATCGGCATCGAATAGGTCATACCCACTCCAAGTGTATAATTTTTGCCGAGGCTTTGAGTGTATTGCAAGCCAAAATCAAAAGTAAAATTGCGTATATCCGTTTCTTTTAATTTGCGGGAATTGAGCATCGCAGCCGAGTCGGGGAAAAGGAATGTGATGGCTCTTGTTTCTTGTCCAAACAAGTAGTTGGCATTAACACCGACCGATAAATTATTGGTTATTTTGAAAGCATTACCCCAATACAGTCTTGTTATTCCACCCGTACCGTCGAACACACTTTGCGAAAATAGCGAGTCACCATTCTCTATAGTATATAAATTTTTGGTAGTTATGTAACTTACTTCGCTCAATGGAAGTATTCCCACACTTGTGCGCCACCATTTGGTAAGTGGCATACCAATCATTATATGACTGAGAGCGGCATCAGCATCTCTAAATTTATTATCATTATTTTTTAAGCTTATAAAATCGAATCCCATCCCCATATCAAACACAAACGAGTTGCTATCGAAAGCGGTGTATGATGCAGGATTGGCAAAATTAATAATATTGTTTTTTCGTATGGTATACGACAAGCCGCCCATCGATCCGGTATATGGATGGGAATAAAATGTTTTTAATTCGCCTATTCCAAACTGCGAAAATGGCGAATTTATACCATTTTGACCTACTACGGGCATAATTATACTGAATAATAGCAGTAATAATATACCTTTATTTTTCTTGTTATTCATTATAGTTCAATATTTTATTAAGACCTATCAATAATAAGTTTGAATTGACAAAGTTCGGAAATTTTACTCGTTTTTCAAAATAAATAGCGTCTCCTCCCGTAAATATTATGTTTATCGGCCCAAAAGTATCGATATATCTATCTACAAAACCTTCCAATTCATAGCACGTTGCATTAATCACTCCCAAAATTATCGACGACTGTGTGTCGTTGCCTATAATATTAGCGGTATCAACTAAATTTTCAGTAGACAATAACGGAAGTTTGTTCGTAAAAGTATGTAGGGCTTTAAATTTCATCGAAATTCCCGGCAATATGGCACCGCCTTTATACTCGCCATCTTTGTTCACAAAGTCTAATGTGATACATGTACCCATGTCTATAACCAAATTATTTTCGTCGGGAAACAATACTGTGGCCCCCACCGCCCCGGCAAGTCTGTCGGCACCTAAGGTATTGGGGGTTTTATACATATTGGTTATAGGAAGTTTTAGCTGCGACGATAATTCAAAGTATCGGGGTATTCCCGACAGTAAGTTTTTACAATCTACATCTTTGCCCACCGACGACACTATGGCTTTGCTTATAGAATACATCTTGGTTATGCTCGATATACATTCGGGTGTAATACGCTCGTATACCCATTGTTCCATAAGGGTATCGCCGTCAAACACCGCAACCTTTGTACGAGTATTTCCTATATCTATAATCAAATTCATAGAATTGTAGATATTACTTATTATTGAAGAAATTCATTGTTTTGTCTATTCCCATAGCCGCAAAGTTTTTTATTGCTTCGCAAGCCTTGTCTATCTGAGGGTCTATTGTAGCAAGTTCTTCGGCTGTAAACTTTCCAAGAACATAGTCTATCTGTCTGCCTCTCGAGAAGTTGTCGCCTATACCGAAACGCAAACGAGCATAGTCGGCATGACCTAAAGTTTCTTCGATATTGCCAAGTCCATTATGTCCACCGGCGCTACCTTTTTTCTTTATGCGTATTGTACCAACGGGTAAAGCTATGTCGTCAACAATAACCAACACATTTTCGATGGGTATCTTTTCGGTTTTCATCCAATAATTAAGTGCTTTACCACTGAGGTTCATATATGTGGTAGGTTTTATCAGTAGCAGTGTACGTCCTTTGTATCGCATTTCGGTTGTGTAGGCATGACGTTTAATTTCAAATTTATAATCGGTACCTTTTACCAACCTATCCAAAACCATAAAGCCAATATTGTGGCGTGTATCTTCGTATTCGCTACCTATATTGCCCAATCCTACTATTAAGTATTTCATTTCGTTATCAATCTTTTTCTCTGTTTTACAGAACGATAAAATATTTTTAAGCCATTTCATATTAACAAACAAAATTGCAAAATTACATCTTTTTTCGCAAGTATGGAATATTTTTGTCTACATTTTTTTTCATTGACGGCTTTTTGTATTTCGTATTTATTGTTTAGTTTTTTTATTTTCGACATACAATAGTAGCGGTATATCTTTGTCTAATTTTGACAGTATACCGTCAATTCATTCACACCCTATTGTGACGACGCTGATGATAGGGTATAAATAAACGGATAATATATCACGGGGGGATAAAAAATTCCTCTCGATGTTGTCAGATTTTTCTCGCGAGGAAGTTGCAACAACATCGCGAGGATTTTATATTTCCCTCGTGAGGGAATTTATATCCGCCGCGAGGCTCTCTATTTGGTAATAAAAAGGGGCTCTCTTTGCAAAGAACCCCTAAATATAATCATGAACACTAAATTTCTTATTTAGTTACAGTAAGTTTTTTAACTGCTTTTCCTTCGGCAGTGGTAATAGAAATCATATATATACCTTTTGCCAAATCTTGAGTGTTGATTTGTACGTTTTCTGCGTTAGCAGGAATTGTAGCAATTGTTTGACCCAAAGTGTTGATGATAGCAACTTCGGTTATAACAGCGTTAGAACTTACCATAGCATAGTCGGTAGCAGGATTTGGATATACAACCAATTCTACATCCGATGCTTCTACGATGCCTACTGTGTTTACTTGTACCGAGTCGGCCAAACGAACTTCTGTTGCGTTCAATACGCTACGTTGATTAACGTTTGTGTTGTATTCTGTTACGAAAGCCACCAATTCCAAGTTTTTGGGTTTCCAAGTTCCGGGAATAGTGTAGTTATATGTTTTGCTGAAAGTGCTACCTACAGTAGTAGATGTTATTACGTCAGCATCACCCCATACGTCAGATACAGCATCACGCATAGCATTGTTGTGGATATAGTTAGACGAACCACCCGATTGAGACATTTTTATACCGTCTTCTTTTATGTACAACGATACGCGAGGAGAGTTGTATGCCGAAATATCAGCAACTACCTCACCCGATACAGTTACAGATAATTGACGAGAAACTGTGTCGTAAACAATATTTGAAATATTTACGGTTACATCCGAAGGTTTTGAAATTTGGTTATCAAGGAATGATGCTTCAACATAAGCATTCATTACAGGACCGGGTTTACCCGATTCAGGGAAATAAGTTCTGTCTACCATTGCACTAGGAGCATATGTACCATTACTGTTGTAGAATACCAACATTGCTTCGTTTTCAGGAATAGTCAAATTGTCGGTATAATAACCGGCATGGTGAGCCATCCATACTATATTTTCTTCTCTTGGTTCTATTATTCCATCCAAATAAGTGTGAGCAGGAGGACAGTTAGGGCATTTAGCTGTAGTGAATTGTTCGAACAATACAGTGCGTTGTGTGCCATTTTCATAGATAGTTACTGTTCCGTTTGCAGTATTATTTGTAGCATCATCAGCTACTTCGTTAGGATTAGATACCATTACGTTTATTGTATGATTGCCTGTAGTGGCTATGTTGGCAGGTACATTGTGTGTAAATGTATAAGTTCCATTGTAAGGAACATTGATTCCTGATACAGTGTATGTAGCTACATTTTCGCCACCATCAATATTGTAAGTTACGTCGAACGAAGTCAAAGCGGCAGTACCTTTGTTTACAACAACACCTTTAACATCAAAGTCGGTGTTTACTCTTGCATAGGCAGAAGCGTTTACACTGCTTAGCTCTACTTCGTTTTCTACAGGTCTAAGAATAGTAATATTGTCAAGTATCAAATAATATCCATCTCCTTTGTTTATGAAAGATAAATATACTGTTTGACCTACGTATGCCGACAAATCAACAAGTTGAGTGCTAAGTCCGCCGGGAACAGCAGGAATGTCTAACAAAGAAGTAGTAAAACTTTCTTTACTATTGTTGGTAGTAGAAATTTTCACTTCCATTTTTTCGGCGTATGTACCATCGGTATATCCGTATGCATCGAAGCGTAAAAACATACCGGAATCAGTTATAGGTATAGCAGGAGTAACTAACCAACGATTGCACATATTGCCTTCAGGCTCGGTCCAAGAAACACTCATTACCATGTTGCCATAGGGTTCACCCATTGCTACGATGTCCCAACCTTGCGAAAAACCGGGAAGTTGAGTTGTGTTAATTAGGTTGTCGCTATACACTGTCCAACTTGAAGGAACAGTTCCCATTCCGTTAGCGTCTACTTGCACACCATCAAAATTTTCCGAGAAAATTGTTTGTGCATTAACAGCAACCGATATTATCGCTGCCATTACAAATAATAAAGTTTTTTTCATAATGATTTTCTTTTAGTTATTTATAAATTATTTTCTTTCATTCGAAGCACAAAAGTACACATTTTTTTTCAATTAGAGATTTAAAAAAATATATTTTGAACAAAAAAAACAAGATCAATTATTAATGTATTGAAATACAAAATAATATTACAACCATGAATGGAATGTAAATTATTATTATTTTAATCGCATAGATAAAAAATAGAAGAAATAGTTCTTTTATTTGAGGAAATAAAGTATTTTTGCAGTACATTTCGAATAAAAAAAATCATTGCAAAACGCTGATAAAAATGTTTCTTACAGCAAATATGCGACATAAACAAAATATAGAAAAATGAATTATTCTACCAAGATAGCCGAAACCCTCAATCTGTCGCCACGCCAAGTTGAGAAAACCATCGAATTGCTCGAAGGGGGTGCCACTGTTCCTTTTATAGCACGTTATCGCAAAGAGGCTACCGGCAGCCTCAACGAGGTGCAGATTGCCGCCATTCGCGATATGCTTATCAAATGCAAAGAATTGGATAAACGCCGCGAAAGCATAGTGCAATCCATCGACGAGCAAGGAAAACTTACCGCCGAACTTAAAGCGAAACTGCTTGCCGCCGACAATATGACCGAACTCGAAGACTTATATCTTCCATATAAACCCAAACGTAAAACACGTGCTTCGATGGCCATCGAAAAAGGTTTGGAGCCATTGGCCAACACCATTATGTTGCAGCAAAACATAGATATCGAGACATTGGCAGTCAAGTATATAGATACTAAAAGAGGGGTATCGAACATAGATGATGCTCTTACCGGAGCACGAGATATAATTGCCGAGCGTATCAACGAAGATCCCACAGCTCGCAATCGTATGCGCAACCTATATCGTCGCTCGGCCATGCTTACCGCCAAAGTAGCTAAGGGCAAAGAAGAGGAAGGAGCCAAATATAGTTCGTGGTTTGATTGGCAAGAAAATATGATGAAAGCGCCATCGCACAGAATATTGGCAATGTTTCGTGGCGAAAACGAAGGTTTTCTAAAGGTCAAGATACAACCCGATGATGATAGCGAAGCCATAGAACAACTCGAACGTCAATGGGTTAAATCTAATTCGGAATGCTCGCAACAGGTTAAAATGGCAGTGAGGGATAGTTATAAACGTTTGCTTGCCCCTTCGATGGAAACCGAATTTTACAACATCCTTAAAGAGCGAGCCGATGCCGATGCCATCAAAGTGTTTGCCGAAAACCTTCGTCAATTATTGTTGGCATCGCCACTGGGACAGAAACGTGTGCTTGCTATCGACCCCGGTTTCCGAACCGGTTGCAAGGTGGTATGCCTCGACGCTCAAGGAAATCTTATACACAACGAAACCATATATCCATTCTCTTCGGTAAGGGAAGAACGAGATTCGGTAAAAAAACTCGAAAACCTTGTTGAAGCCTTTAAGATAGAAGCCATAGCCATAGGTAATGGCACGGCAGGGCGCGAAACAGAAGAAATAGTAAAACGTGCTCGATTCAAAACCAAAGTGATAGCCGTAATGGTAAGCGAAAACGGTGCTTCGGTATATTCGGCTTCGGATATTGCCCGTCAAGAATTCCCCGATTACGATGTTACGGTACGTGGTGCAGTATCTATAGGCAGAAGATTGATGGATCCTTTGTCGGAATTGGTAAAGATAGACCCCAAATCAATAGGTGTAGGACAATATCAACACGATGTAAACCAAAGTCTTTTGCACGAAAGTCTCAACGATGTGGTGGTAAGTTGTGTAAACAATGTGGGAGTGGAACTGAATACTGCCAGCAAAGAACTCCTAAGCTATGTATCGGGAATAGGCCCGGTACTGGCCAAAAAGATAGTAGATTACCGCACAAAAAAAGGCCCTTTTGTCTCGAGACAAGAACTGCTCCAAGTAGATCGCTTGGGCGAAAAAGCATTCGAACAATGCGCTGGTTTCTTAAGAATACGCAACGCCTCCAATCCTTTGGACCGCAGTGCTGTGCACCCCGAACGCTACGAACTTGTAGAGCGTATGGCTAAAAAAGTAGGAGCATCGGTAGCCGAACTTGTTGACAATAAGGAGTTGCGAGCAAAGATAAACATCGCCGACTTTGTATCGCCCGAATGCGGTTTACCTACCTTGGAAGATATAATTAAAGAATTAGATAAACCCGGTTTAGACCCTCGTACCAAGTTCGAAGTATTTGAATTCGATAAAAATGTAAGTCGCATCGACGACCTTCGCGAAGGTATGATATTACCCGGTATTGTTACTAATATCACCGCTTTCGGGGCCTTTGTAGATGTAGGTGTACACCAAGATGGACTTGTACACGTAAGCCAGATGACCGATAAATTTGTAAAAGACCCTAACGAGGTAATAAAGTTGCATCAACATGTGAAAGTGAAAGTTACCGAAGTAGATGTAAAACGAAATCGTATATCCTTTACCATGAAAGGAATAAAATAATACAATTTGTTTTGAAATAATAAAGGGTAGAAACCTCAATGTCTCTACCCTTTTTATTTTTTACTTTTCCATCTTCTTTGCTGTGCCTATCAGCACTCCCGATACACTCCAAGCGCTAAAACTACCTCCTTCGGCCTTGCCTTGCGGAATGGCAATGGTAATGGTATGTTTGCCCGGTGCGAGATGCGATAGGTCGAAATATGTAGGTTGAGTGGCAGTACCCGGACACCAACCCGAACGCGAATAATCCGACGATGATACTCCATTCCAAAAGTTTCCCGACACCGGATTCAACTCACGGAAAGTACCACAATCCGAACGCCAAGGAGTATATATAAATTCTTCCTGTCCATCTATTATAATAGTATTAGCTTTGGGGTTAAACTCATCGCCGCCTCCCCATCCTCCATGTCCCGTGGTAATATATCTCAGTTCGAGATTTTCGATACCTTCTGGTATCTCGAACGTCACGGTAAGACTATCTGTGTCAAAAAATCGAGGGTAATTTTGTCCGGCCATCTCCATCACATTGCAAGTGTTGAATATCGGCAATATCCATTGTTTAGTTGTTTCTTCTTCGATATTCCACTCATAAGCACCTGGATATGCCTTTATATCCATACTCAGTTTGTGTCCACCTCCATCGTAGTTACCTATAAAAGCCCCTATTATCACATCTCCGGCCAATGCCGCAGCCAAATCGGTAATATCTTGTTTATAATATACTTCATCATCCCATTCCAAACCATCTATTTGCACTCGATCGTTGAAGTGTCTTACCCCAAAAGGAGTAAAGAATCGCATCAGTTCTATCACGGGCAAATAGTTATCTTCGATTTTCATACCACGATACTCTTCATTGACTTTGGAGTAAAAACCCGGCACTTGCGATATACCTTTGGTAAGGGCATCATAAAGGCTCAACTCACGTGAAGTGGGTATCACAAATATAGAACCGGTGCGATCGTAGGCATCACCTTCAGAATGAGCATACACTTCGGCATATACTTGATAATGGACCGGTAACTGAGGCATCGACAATCGTTTAAGTATAAGAGTACCACCTGCGAAATGGATTACGGTATCCATAGGCATATCTGTTGTCCAATGCGAAGTATCGCCCCAATGTATTCGGTCGTTGTCAAACACTTTGGTGTTTATTATCATCTTATTGCGACGAATATTATCTAGTTCGCGAGATGTTGTTTCTTCTCCCAAATTATCCGAAATCAATTGCTTATATTCCTTTGAATTCTTCACTTTTTGAGAAGCAATAGATTTTGGCATTATTTCAATTGTAGAACTTCCATTTCTGACGAATTTTACCAACACACCTTCGAGATCGGCAAACTGAGCCATGGGAGTGGCATTGTAGCCAAGACTCGTTGTCATCCATATCTCTATACGATTGGAATTTATGCTAGTAGTATACTTTGTGCATTCAAACCCCAACATAGTTTCGGTGCCTTCGGTAGTATACTTGATATGTTTACTACCAATCTTTGATTTGGCATAGTAACTTTCGTTTTCGGAATAATTTAGTTGCAAAAAGGCTGTCATACTATCGTAGTCCACATATGTAACAGACTTGGGTAATCCGGGAATAGCATTGGTCATATCCTTATCTTTATCGGCAATAACTATCTGTTTATTGTAGTTATGAACCATGGTATAAGAAGTATCCTGTTTATCCACACCCTGACGATAAGATTGGTACATTATCGAGTTAATTTTGTTGTTTTGAGCAAACGACGATAGCGACACACTAATAAGCATCGCCCAAATTATATATCTATATTTCATCATATCTGTTTTTAGATTAATTAAATACGATTATTGCTTAGCTACTATATTCATTATCGTTTCCACCACCGCATCGGTATCTATTCCACATTCTTTGTGTAATTCTTTGAGACTGCCATGAGCTACAAAGTAGTCGGGTATACCCATTCGATGCAAATTCACCTTAAGATTATTGTCGACCACAAATTCAGCTACTGCCGAACCTAATCCACCTTTCAATGCACCATTTTCGATAGTAATGATATCAGTATACTTTGAGGCTACTTGACGTACCAAATCCTCGTCTAATGGTTTAAGAAATCTCATATCGTACACTGCCACATTTATTCCCTTAGCTTCGGCAATAGCAGCAGCTTCCAAAGCGGCATTACCTATATGACCAATCGATAATATGGCTATATTGTCGCCTTCTCTCAAGCAACGACCTTTGCCAATGACTATCTCTTCCATAGGGTTTTGCCAATCGAGATTTACACATCCACCCCTTGGATAACGAATAACAAAAGTTCCTTTACTTCCCAATTGTGCTGTATACATCATATTTCGCAACTCATGTTCGTCAAGTGGCGACGCTATAGTAATATTAGGTATAGGTCGGAAATAAGCATAGTCGAACACTCCATGATGAGTGGCACCATCTTCGCCCACAAGACCTCCCCTATCTAAGCAAAATACCACATCTAGATTTTGTAATGCCACATCATGTATCACTTGATCGTAGGCACGTTGCATAAAGGAAGAATATATATTACAGAACGGCACCATACCCTGGACGGCCATTCCGGCAGCAAGTGTGACGGCATGTTGTTCGGCAATACCTACATCAAAAGCACGATGAGGCATTTTTTCCATCATTATGTTCAATGAACAGCCTGTAGGCATAGCGGGTGTTATGCCTAATATCTTTTCATTTTGTTCAGCCAACTCCACTATGGTATATCCAAATACATCTTGATATCGCAATGGTTTATTGCCACTATTGTTCACCACCTGCTTACCCGTATTGGCATCAAACAATCCCGGCGCATGATAGGCAATAGGATTCTTTTCGGCTTCTTCCAAGCCTTTTCCCTTACGAGTAACTATGTGCAGTAATTTAGGTCCTTGTATATCTTTTAGTTTTCCTAGTATCTTTATCAAGTTTTCTACATCGTGGCCATCTATTGGACCAAAGTAGCGAAAGTTCAATGCCTCAAAAAGATTGCTTTGCTTCACTAATGCAGACTTGGTAATTAAACCTATCTTTCTAAAGAAGTTTTTGTGTTTCTTTCCTTTACCTTCTCCATATAAGTCCCATATTTTGTTTTTTAGTCTGTTATAGGCCGATGATGTGGTGATCGTAGTAAGGTAATTACTCAATGCGCCCACACTCTTATCAATGGCTATACCATTATCGTTTAGTATCACAAGAATATTGGCTTTGGAATCTCCGGCATGATTTAGGCCTTCAAAGGCCATACCTCCGGTCATAGAGCCATCGCCTATAACTGCAATATGTTGGCGGGTGTTGTTACCCTGCAATCGCGATGCCATGGCCATACCCAATGCTGCCGATATAGAGGTAGACGAATGTCCTGTGCCAAAAGAATCATATTCGCTTTCCTCCATTTTGGGAAAGCCACTTATACCTTTGTAGGTTCGTATGGTATGAAAAAGATTTTTGCGACCCGTAAGAATTTTGTGTGGATAAGCTTGATGGCCCACATCCCAAACCAATTTATCGTCGGGTGTATTGAAAACATAATGCAAAGCCACCGAAAGTTCCACAGTACCCAACCCCGATGCTAAATGTCCGGGATTGTTTGCCAATACATCTATTATATATGCTCGAATTTCGTCGCACAACGTTTTTAGCTCGTCACACGATAATTTCTTCAAATCATCAGGCGTATTAACCTTCTCTAAAACATTATATTGTATCTTTTCCATATTCATCATACTAATTTGCAAAGGTAGCAATTATTTTTCAAACTTCCGCCACAATTCTACTTTTATTAATTATTTCATCATTATAGCCACAACTTTCTTTATAGTCTGAACACTACCCGAAGTATCGAAAACTTCTATTTTAACCACATAGTTTCCCATCCTGCATCTATTGCCATCATCGGCACTACCATCCCATATCATCATTCCGTTAGTACCTAACAATGCATTCTGGTGTAAAGTTTTTACCAATCTGCCACGTTGATCGAAGATATAGACATTAGCAAGCAAGTTTCCTTGACGAGTAGCATAACTGATATTCAACAAATCATTGTATCCATCGTTGTCCGGCGAAAACACATCGGGATCTACTATAAAAGTATCGTTAGGAACAAGTATATCTGCAGCTTGCGAGTTGCGACAAGTCGGTGTTGCCCAACCTACCGATTTAGCCGCAGAATGCCAATTATCTTCCATATCGGTGGGATGCTGTAACGACCGTCTTTCAAGCGATACGCCCTCCACATCGTTGAGCCATCGGTAATGCATATCCTCATTATAATCGAAGCGATCGATAATAGTACTATCAGACAAAACTAGCATCACAGAACCGGAGGTATTTGGATAGGATGGCATTTTGCTTATAGCATACATCTTGTCAGGAAACTTAACATCATAGTTAGTCCGCAAAAAGTCGATATTCGACGATATCACCACATAATCTCGAGGATGAATAACAGCGTTGCCGGGCAGAGGTATCAACGTTTTCACATGGTCACCCACTTCGTCCCAAGTTGCAAGACACAATTTATTCAATACCACAATCGAATCGGTATTATTATATATTTCCACAAAATCATCACCACCCAAATAAGGATTAAACAAGACCTCATTGATAAGCAAATCGTTTGGCATAATAGCACTCCGCATAATACTATCTTCGTTCCCATCTTGTGAGCGTGCAAAAGCAGTGGCTTCGATATCATCAATAAAAAACTTATTTTTGTCGGCCGAAGTATACTTACACCATAGAGATATGTAACACTCAGAGACAAGGACATCATTTGTCAAATCCACAAACGATAACATAGTCCTAAACGCTACTCCTCCCGAAGTATCTACATCCAACTGCCATCTTCCGTCAGGATATCTCAAGGCCTTAAATCTCATCTGTCCTGCATTAGTGGGGCTTAACTTATAGGGTTGTTCTATTAGTGTCACTATCTCACCATCAGCATACTGTTTGCACACTGCAACTTGAGCTATAGTGCGTGGCTTTATCTCTAAAAACAATGCCTCAGTAGAATACTCGGGATTGACATTATCGGCATAAAAATAAAATCGAAAATAACTATTATTGGATGTCAGACTATTGTGCTTTAGCCAAAAGCCATATTTCAAAGTGTCTGTCGGCATAAGTCGCAAGGTAGAGGAAAGATAAGAAGTATCTGCCTTACTTCCATTGAGTCTCAACTGCAAATCATATACCATAAAATCTGCAGTATCTCCTTTCCAAGATGGTGACGACACAAAATCTCCATCCGAAAAATCATCCACCACATCTATAATCTGTGCAGATACATTACTAATTACACTACCCAACAATGCAAATGTCAATACAATATATTTTTTCATCATTTATTACGTTTACACATCTTGTTGCAAAACATAAATATAGTGGCTGATAGGTTTCGTGACATCATTTACACCTAAATATCAATTACCACGATATTCCACAAAAGATAGTTTCGAATAGATAACGCAATATAATGAAATTTCTTTTTTGAGAAACTATATTTTTCTAACAATAGTTCTATTTCTGTTTCAACAATGTATAAAATATTTTGAGAAAAAGAGAGTAAAATAGCAACAAAATTTGATTATTCTCGTATTTATGTACGGCGAAAATATATTAGTATAGATACGAAACCAAAGAAAAATGAAAGAAAGATTTTGCGAATTGAACGAATTATTTGATGACATGATAAGTGCCAAGACAAAAGTTATCCCTATTATATCGGATGTAGACGAGGATATTTTGCTTGATGAAAACGAGATACCAAACGCAATGCCGATATTGGCATTGCGTGGCAATGTGCTATTTCCGGGAGTAATTCTACCGGTAACAGCAGGACGAAAGAAGTCTATAAAATTATTGAAAGAAGCATATAAAAAGAATTTCTTAATAGGAGCAGTAGCGCAATGCACTGATGCTGAAGACCCCGTATACGAAGACTTAAATTGTATAGGTACTGCAGCCAAAGTACTTAAAATATTGGAAATGCCCGACGGAAACGTGTTAGGTATATTACAAGGTACACGTCGTATAAGACTTACATCGCTTGTTAGCACTACTCCATATTTAAAAGGTGAAGTAGTTGAGTCGCCCGAAGAAATGGAGTTTGACAAAAACACTGCCACTTCAGAAGACACTGCTGCTATCGAAAGCATAAGAGATATGTATGAGCAGTTTGTAAAAAACTCGCCAAATCTACCCTCCGAAGCCACTATAGCAATAAAGAATATCGAAAGTCCGAAACTATTAGTAAACTTTGTAGCCTCTCACCTTGAAATATCGACATACGAAAAACAACATTTGTTAGAAATCGTATCATTTAGAAAACGTACCGAGAAAGTATTGTCACACCTTACCAAAGAGTTGGACTTTTTGGAAGTGAAAAACCAAATACAGAAAAAAGTAAAAGTTGATATGGACAAGCAGCAGAGAGAATACTTTCTGACTCAGCAACTAAAAACCATACAAGAAGAACTTGGGGGCAATCCGGGCGAACAAGAAATCGACGAACTCAACTATAAAGCAGCTCATAAAAAATGGAGTAAAAATGTGGCAGAAACATTCGACAAAGAATTGGACAAACTAATGCGTTTACACCCACAATCGCCAGATTACTCCACTCAACTAAACTACTTAAACACAATGCTCGACCTTCCATGGGACGAGTGTACCAAAGACAATTTAGATTTAAAACATGCCCAAAAAACTTTGGATAAGGATCACTATGGTATCGAGAAAGTAAAAGAACGCATATTGGAATACCTTGCTGTATTAAAACTAAAAGGCGATATGAAGTCACCAATATTATGCTTGGTAGGTCCTCCGGGTGTAGGCAAAACCTCGTTGGGCAAATCAATAGCAACAGCATTAAATCGCAAATATGTACGTATGGCATTAGGCGGTCTTAGAGACGAGGCTGAAATACGCGGACATCGCAAAACATATATCGGTGCTATGCCGGGACGAGTAATACAAAATATAAAGAAAGTGAAATCGTCGAATCCGGTATTTGTACTCGACGAAATAGACAAAGTATTAGGTATGAGTGTGAATGGAGACCCGGCCTCGGCATTGCTCGAAGTGTTGGATCCCGAACAAAATACAGCATTCCACGACAACTACCTTGATGTAGACTACGACTTGTCGAAAGTTCTATTTATAGCCACAGCTAACACTTTAAGCACCATACATCCTGCACTGCTAGACCGTATGGAAATTATAGACATATCGGGCTATATAATAGAAGAGAAAATCGAGATAGCACGCAAACATTTGGTGCCTCGCCAAATAAAAGAACACGGCTTGGAGAAAAACAGATTTACTTTCTCTAATGCTGTATTGGCACAAATTATTACTGAGTACACACGAGAATCAGGCGTACGCCAATTAGAAAAGGCAATAGCCAAGATAATACGACACTATGCCGTAGAAATCGTAAAAGATGGTTTTCCAGAAAAAGCCATAAAGAAAGATTGTTTGAAAGAGATACTAGGACTACCTATACATAGCAATGAAAAACGTTCTAAAAATGACATCGGTGTAGTTACAGGTTTAGCATGGACTAGTGTAGGTGGCGAAATATTATTTATTGAATCTATCCTGAGCAAAGGCAAAGGCAACCTATCAATGACAGGAAACTTGGGCGACGTAATGAAAGAATCAGCCACATTGGCATACGAATATCTTAAAGCCAATGCCGAAAAGTTTGAAATAAATGAAGATTTGTTCGAAACCAAGAATGTGCATATCCACGTTCCGGAAGGTGCCACACCAAAAGATGGTCCTTCAGCAGGTATCACCATATTTAGTGCTTTGCTTTCGATATTCACCCAACGCAAAGTGCGTTCAGATTTTGCTATGACAGGCGAAATAACACTGCGCGGACAAGTTTTGCCGGTTGGCGGAATAAAAGAAAAGATATTGGCTGCAAAACGTGCAAACATATCCAATATCATTCTTTCTGAGAAAAACAGAAAAGATGTTGAGGATATAAACCAAGAATATCTTGAAGGTGTTTCGTTTCACTACATAACAGAGATGAACGAAGTAATCCCATTAATTTTTGAATAAACAAAAAGTAATGAAGATAATAAATACACATAACCCGATAGTACGCTACTATATATGCTTGGCAGTGCTGATATGTATATGTATGCCCATCCACGCCCAAAAAGAAATGGACGAAGGATACAAGTTTATGAAGAAAAAAGAATATCATAAAGCTTTGCTCGCATACAAAAAAGCCGAAACAAAAATCGGAGAGACCAATCTACAGTCCAAAGCACAATGCCTATCCAAAATAGGAGAATGCTACCTAATGATGAATTACTATTCGTTAGCATTACCTTATTTCGAAAAAGCAGCCAAGTACGATTCGGTTTATGTGTATTCTTTAAACACCTATGCAGAAGCACTCAAAACAAACGGCAAATATGATGATTTGCTAAACATATTCGACAAGCAACTCGTGATTCAAAAATACGACAACGAAAATACCAACAATACAACAAACGATATGTCGTATTATGCTTTCCCAATACTCAACATAGCCGATAACAAGCTATTCGACGTACGCGTGCAAAACAACATACACACCTTGGGCAAAAAACGAGGTTTATCTGTTATAGAAGGAAAATTACATTTTTCTACAACAAGTTATGCCATAATACCCGAACAAAAAGAGTACTCGGAAAAAATACTTAACTACACTCCTTTTGTTGCCGAAATAAGCGACAAATCACTCATAAACCACACCATTGAAAACGAACTTATAGAGATTGAAAGCAATATCACATACTCTATTATTCACCCTACAAGCCAAAACTTATTTTACACAGTACTGACTTCAGATAATGAAGAAATATTATACGAGAGCAAAAAAAAGAACGGAAAATGGCAAAGTGGCACGAAAGTAAAAGTAGGCAAAAAAATAATCCCCATGTCGCATCCCGTATTTACAGCCGATGGT
Source organism: Bacteroidales bacterium (assembly GCA_017555745.1). Classification (GTDB taxonomy): domain Bacteria; phylum Bacteroidota; class Bacteroidia; order Bacteroidales; family P3; genus HGM05376. The sequence goes on along the minus strand of JAFZFU010000026.1, from coordinate 26,217 downwards.
TCAGTGATGATATTTTCGGCCAAACGCACTAATGGCTATGGCGGCTATGACCTATGGTATTCCAAACAAACAGAAAAAGGTTGGAGCAACCCTGTCAATTTAGGCAACGAGATAAATACAAAAGAAGATGAGATAACACCATTCCTATACAGCGATTATCTCTTTTTTGCCTCCAACGGACAAAAAGAAAACTTTGGTGGATTTGACATTTATGGAACACCATGGAGTAATGAGATGACAACAATAGACGTAGAAAACCTAAAACAACCATACAACTCTCATTCCGATGATTTCGACTTTATAATAGATGGCAAAAGCAATGCCGGATTCTTTGTAAGTACTCGCGACCAGAAATCGTTAGACGACAGAATATATTCTTTTAGTGAACTACCATACTTTACCATAATAAAAGGCGAAATATCTGACGAATTTGGATACTTTTTGGCAAACGCAGACATTACCGTTTACGAAGATAATATTCCTTTATTTGCAACGAAAAGCAACAAAAAAGGAGCGTTTCAAGTATATCTAAAAAACAATAAAGAGTATCGAATAGAAATATCCAAAGAAAACTACCTCTCCACTCAACGATTATACTCGACTGTAAGCAATAAAAAAATAGGCAACATCACACTACACGAAAATATTCGATTGAGAGGCTTTGAACTTGGTAAAGCATACAAGTTGGATAGTTTGTTTCATCAAACAGCAAGTATTGAACTACAGACAAACAACACAAAACTAAGCACTATAGCAACCTTCTTAAAAGAAAATCCACATTTAGACATACACCTGTTCATATTTGGCTACCTTACCGACAACGACAAATTTAACGAGTTGCTAAACGAGAACCGCATTCGTACAATAACAAATCATTTTGTGGAGCAAAGCATAAAAGAAAACCGAATCCACTTTATGAGCTATTCCAACGAAATACCCACCAACTTTGACAAAGTGGATACAGAGAAAGACGTATCATATATGATATACTTCCTATTTTCACCCAAAGACACAAAGGTTTCCTCGCCGGCTACAACTTCGGTAAGACATTAAGGATATTCATTAAAAAACCACGTGATGTATACAAAATTACATCACGTGGTTTTTGCAACACCATCGCGAGGAAATTGATGAAACATCACGAGAGAAAAAATCCACCACCATTCACCCAAAAACAGTCATTAGAAAATATCACATACATAGCATAAATTAATATCTATGTGTATATACTATTTATCTTGCCAAAATCCCGACCGGCGATTTTGGATAAACCCCAATAGGTTGTTAGAAATATAAGGAGAAATCATCAAATCATTTTATGATATTTTTAGGAATTATCATGCAATAAAAAAAGACCTTTAAAGTGGTCTTTGGAGAATATTGAAGAGGTCTTTTCTAAAGCATGCACTCTTCAGTTGCAAAGAGTGCATGCTTCATCAGAGAAGAGTGCACTCTTCAGAAGCTGAGAATGCACTCTTAAAAAAAAGAACGCAATGTCTGAAAATCAACTATTTATCATTCAAAGCAAAATTCCGCGAAATATCATTCTTCAGAAGACATTAGTTTAAGCATTATTAACATACATGTGTATTTGAATTTTGTGGCCTATGAAGCCGAATTTACCAAAGAACGTCGAACAGAATTTAGTGACCGTTATCGTCAGACACTATTATAATCTTACGAAAATTATCATTCTGTACGCAGAATATTTTACGAAACGACTCCGCAAGGCCAATTATCAATGCCGATATCAGTCTTTACTTAACTGAGATGCATACACAGAGATTTTGCTTGCTTTTTATTAAGCATAACAAACCACACGTACATAATGTAGGATAACTTAATCCAATCATCGATTTTAGAAGCTATCTCTAATTATTTTTTTCGTTTATTGAATCAAAAACATTGTTATTGGTACTGGAAAACATCTTCTTGTATGTTTTTTCGGCAGCCAACTGTTCGGCAGCTTTTATCGAATAATCTATAGCCGATTCATGAGGAACGCCGTCAACAAGAACCCTTGTTTCATATTGTTTGCGAGAACCGCTATTAATAACTTGAATCACTTCGAACGAGACTTTTTTACGTTCTTTCTGTCCCCAATCAATAAGTTTACTTTTAAAGTTCCAATCCGAATGAGCCAAATTGTCGATATCCATATACACGTTTATCAATCTATCGATAACTATGTGTCGAGTGAATTTATAGCCTTTTTCGAGGTAAATAGCGCCCACCAGAGCCTCGAAAGCATCTCCGTCGATAGATTTATACACACCTTGCGAATCGCGGTTATAACGTATCAAACTAGACAAGCCTATCTTTTGGGCCAAACGATTAAGGTTGTTTCGACTAACTATCTTCGATCTCATCTCGGTCAAAAAGCCCTCTCCCTGGTAAGGATACTTCTTAAACAAAAAATCAGCCACTATTGCACTAAGCACAGCATCGCCCAAATATTCCAAGCGTTCGTTGTTTAATTTAATACCATGGTGTATCTCTTTTGAACGCGATTTATGCAAAAACGCTAACTTATAAAGGGCTGTATTTCGAGGACGGAAACCTAAAATATTCCTGAAAAAACCATAAAATGCTTTTGATTCTTTATCCTTTTTATGTAGAAATCCAAATCCAAACATTATTATTCGTACTTTTTAAAAGCTATACAAACATTATGACCACCAAACCCAAAGGTGTTGCTCAACGCAAACGACACCTTACGATGAGTAGGTTTGTTGAAAGAAAAATCTAAAGGGACAATATCGGGATCGTCTGTAAAATGGTTTATTGTGGGAGGTATAATATCATTTTTCACAGCCAAGACCGTTGCTATTGCCTCAACTGCACCCGCAGCTCCAAGCAAATGTCCGGTCATCGATTTTGTGGAATTTACAGTGATATTGTATGCATGAGATCCGAACAAACGCTCTATAGCTTTTGGCTCCGATATATCGCCAACTGGGGTTGATGTGCCATGAGCATTGATATGAACTACATCCTCGAGTCTCATACCTGATTCTTCGACCGCCGATTTCATAGCCCAATAAGCACCTTTGCCTTCAGGATGCGATGCTGTCATATGGTAGGCATCAGCCGAAAGACCTGCTCCAACCACTTCAGCATATATCTTGGCACCACGAGCCACAGCATGTTCATAATCCTCCAGAATCAAAGCGCCTGCACCCTCAGACATAACAAAACCATCTCTATCTTTATCGAATGGACGTGATGCTGTTTGGGGATCATCATTTCGAGTAGAAAGAGCGTGCATAGCATTAAAGCCTCCAACACCACAATTGGTAATAGGGGCTTCAGAGCCTCCGGCAACAAAGACATCGGCCTTGCCTAAACGTATAAGATTAAAAGCATCTACCACTGCATTGGCTGATGATGCACATGCCGAAACAGTAGCATAATTCGGACCGGAAAAACCATACTTGATTGAAATATGACCGGCACAAATATCGGCAATCATCTTGGTAGTAAAAAAAGGATTAAAACGAGGTTCTCCCGTTTTTGCAAAAGACAAACATTCATTTTCGAAAGTTTGTATTCCTCCAACTCCCGATGCCCAAATTACTCCCACTCTATCTTTGTCGGTTGTCTCCAAATCAAGACCGGAATCCACTATTGCTTCATCAGCAGCAATTATTCCATATTGAGCATACAAATCATATCTCCGACTTTCTTTCTTATCAAAGAATTCATCGGGATTGTAATTCTTTATTTCACACGCAAATTTAGTTCTATGCAACGAAGTATCAAATCGAGTAATCAAGTCTGCACCACTTACTCCATTTACCAACGACTCCCAAAACTGCGATGTCGTTTTTCCAATAGGAGTAAGTGATCCCAAACCTGTCACAACTACTCTTTTCAAATTCATAAGAGAACGTGAAATAATTATTTAGTTGCATTTTCGATGTAAGCAATTGCATCACCTACTGTAGCAATTTTTTCAGCTTGATCATCAGGAATTTGAACGTCAAATTCTTTTTCAAGTTCCATAATCAATTCTACAGTGTCAAGAGAATCAGCTCCCAAATCATTGGTGAAGCTTGCTTCTGGAGTTACTTCTTTTTCATCAACTCCTAGCTTATCAACTATGATAGCTATAACTTTGTTTGTAATTTCAGACATGTTTCTAAAATTTTTGAGTTAAATACTTTTGCAAAGTAACGAAAAAAAAATCATATAGAAGGTACTTTTTGATGTTTTTCTTTCCTTTCAAACACTAATCAAATGATATACAAAAGATTATAAATCACATTTTTTAAACACAAAACGATATTACATAAATGCCTGTATATCAAAAAGAAAGAATGATTAAAAATCAATAAAAAGCTACTAATCAACAATATATCAAAAATGACATTTTTCTCGCTTTTTTCAAATAAAATTCTTATTTTTGCATCGTTTTAGAGCAAAAAACATAACACAAACCACAATTATTCAAATAACATATTGTAAATCAACATTTTATACAACAACAAAGACAGAAAAACAAAAAGATATATATCTAATAATCAACAAAATAAAACTCACAAAAATGAAAAAAGAAACACATATTGCAATATTTGGATCGGGAAATGGAACAAATGCGCAACGTATATGCGAATATTTCAAAGAAAATCCATCAATAAAAATCAGCACTATCATAACCAATAAAAAAGATGCATACATAGTGGAACGAGCTAAAAATTTAGGTATTCCTTCCCACTACTTCAATCGCAGTCAATTTTATTCCAGTAATAATGTTTTATCCTACTTAAAAGAAAACGAAATTGACTTTATAATACTTGCCGGCTTTTTGTGGCTTGTTCCTCAAAATCTCTTAGAATCATATCCCAACAAAATAATAAACATCCATCCAGCACTTTTACCAAACTACGGAGGTAAAGGCATGTATGGAATGCATGTACACGAAGCTGTGATAGCAAATCACGAAAAAGAAAGTGGGATAACAATACATTTTGTTGACGAAAACTACGATGAGGGGAAAACAATATTTCAAGCCAAATGTCAAATAGATGCATCAGATGACGCAGAATCATTAGCTCAAAAAATACACCTTCTAGAATACGAACATTTTCCCAAAGTAATAGAAGATGTTATTATAAACTATAAACACAATAAAAACGACAAATAGCGTTATTTGGATATAGAAGTTGCGAAATAACTATGCATAATTACAACTCACAAAACAATCTATCTTACATTGACATCAACTACTATACAAAGCATAGAACTCATTGAAAAACGCAACCTATCACATAAATGCTATTAAGAATAATACTATGAGAATTGGTGTAAATACACGCTTGTTTTTGCAAAATAAATTAGATGGCATAGGATGGTTTGGTGTTGAAACTATGAAACGGATAACACAAAACCATCCTGAGCATGAGTTTTTCTTTTTCTTTGATCGAAAACCATATAAGGAATTCATATTTTCATCGAACATAAAACCGGTAGTTTTAATACCTCAGGCTCGACATCCCTTGCTTTGGTATTTATTCTTTGAACATAGCATAACATATGCATTAAAAAAATACAAGATAGATTTATTCCTATCTCCTGACGGATGGATTTCGTTACAAACAAAAGTCCCGACACTTACGGTCATTCATGATTTAAATTTTGAACATTATCCTAATTTTTTAGCAAAATCACATCAGGCATATATGAGACGCTACTTCCATAAGTTTGCCCAACATGCCACACGTATAGCTACTGTTTCGGAATTTTCGAAACACGATATAAAAGAGACATACAATATTTCTCCTTCAAAAATCGATGTCGTTTACAATGGATCTCATGCAAATTATCATCCATATAGTGAGGATATAAAAATTGCCACACGAGAAAAATATACCGATGGGAAACCATATTTTATCTTTATCGGCACAATCCTTATGCGCAAAAATTTAGCCAATTTATTCCGTGCTTTCGATGATTTCAAAACAACTGATGCCAAAGGTATAAAATTAGTAATAGTTGGTTCAAAAAAATGGTGGAAAGGAGAAATCGAAGATACTTATAATGCAATGAAACATAAAAATGATGTTGTATTTATGGGACGAATTTCTCCCGAAATTTTAGGGCAAATGCTATCATCTGCATTAGCTTTAACATACGTATCTTTTTTCGAAGGTTTTGGCATACCTATATTGGAAAGTTTTTATGCCGAAACACCGGTTATAACCTCAAAAACGACATCTATGCCCGAAGTAGCAGGAGACGCGGCATTACTTGTCGACCCCTTCTCGATAAATGAAATAGTTGCAGCAATGAACAGAATTGCTGGTGATGAGAATTTGCGAAAAGAATTAGTAGAAAAGGGCAAAATACAAAGAAATAATTTTAGTTGGGACTTAACTGCTAAAAAACTATGGAGGAGCATGTTGAAAACAATAGAAGGAAATTAATGAAACAAACTTTACTTACAATACTTCTTTTATTTATCAGTGGATTTGTCATCCACATTAAAGCGCAGGCACCTGATGAAAATCTAATATACAACCCGGATTTCGAGTCGTATCAAGATTGTCCTCGTCGCATAGATGCATTAGGAGTGCTCACAATTGTTGATGCATGGTTTCAACCCACAAATGGATCCGCAGACTATTTTAACACTTGCGGAATGAAAGAATGTTTTGTTCCCAACAACAAATTAGGAATTCAAGAACCACACTCAGGCAATGGTTATTGTGGAATCTATTGTTCAAAAACCGAGTATCGAGAATATTTACAAACACAATTGAAATGGAAACTAAAAGAAGGTGAAAAATATCGTCTTACATTCCACGTAAGTCTGTCAGAATATTCATCAGGTTCAATTGCCACAATCGGAGCTGTATTTTCGAATTATCGACTATTTGACACTATCAAATCTGTATTAATGAAAAAAGAAGAACGTAAAATAAGCAAGAATATTTCTCAAACCACATCTACATACTACACTCCTCAAGTTGTAAATAATTATGACAACGTTCTAATCAATACCAAAGGATGGGATAGAATAAGTGGTGAATTTATTGCCAAAGGCGGTGAAGAATATTTGACTATTGGCAACTTTTTTCCGGCATCACATTCCAATGTTACTGACCTCGATTCTCTAACATATCTTTTACCCGGTGCATACTATTACATAGACGATGTATCTCTATATTGCTTAACATGTCCTCCGCCATACGACCCACCCAAAGACACAACAGAATATAAAATAGGTAACGTCTTTATTCTTAAAAACATATTTTTTGATTTCGACAAAAGCAACATATTACAAGAATCATACAATGAGTTGCAAAAGTTAATCGAAATTTTGAAATCACATCCCAATATGAAAATAGAAATAGGAGGACATACCGACGATAAAGGAACCATAGAATACAATCAAAAACTTTCAGAAAGTAGAGCTAAAGCGATAGTAAAATATTTAGTAAACAAAGGCATCGATGAACGACGTTTAAAACACAAAGGATATGGAGAACTCTGTCCTATTGATACTAACGATACCGAAATAGGCAGATTTAACAATCGCAGAGTCGAATTCAAAATTCTATACATATAATACCTATTTCGAATTATCATTAGCCAGACGGCCTATTTTATCGGTAATATACACAGTAAATATCGGAAACATCATCATTCCAAAAGCAGCCAAAAAGACCGACAATACTTTACCTATCGATGTAACAGCGTAAATATTAGATCCAACAGTGGTAGCATCCATAAATGCCCACCACAAGGCTGTTTCATAGTCGTGCACCAATTCGTTTACAGGCCTTTCTACATCATAAAATATTAAACTTGAAAAATATATCACAGTCATCAACGATAAGAAATAAGATATAAAAAGATTTGACATCTTACTTTTTGTAAACCAATTTACTACCATTACCAATGCATATCCTCCACGAATAATAGGAATAAAGCGTATACAATAATATGCCTCATTAGAAAGAGATATTTGGAAATAAGATACCAACGACAAATATGGTATAGAAATAAGGAAAAATAAAAAATGAGTATAGAAATATTTTTTTCGATTCGAAGATGACCATAAGCCCACAAAAAAATCGAATAAGAAAAATATACAGACCCAAAATTGGAACTCCACAAAAAAACGAGAAAAACCATATTTCGAAAAATAAAAAATCTCCAATGACAGAGAAACTATTATGGCAAAACTCGCCAACAAGACCATTATTTGTAATATTGTTTGAAATAGAAATATTCTAGATTTCATCGTTTTTTCATTACCAAACAAAGAACATAAAAATATGTTCAATAATAAAAACAAAGAGAGGTCAACTTATCGCTGACCTCTCCTCGAAAATATAATCTATCAAAACTATTGTTATTCAATAACTCTGTAGAAAGAAACTCTTCTATTAACTGACATTTTTACATCACCGAACGAACAACCTTTACCTTTACCATCAACAACAAGTCTATCTTCAGCTATACCATATTTCTTAACCAATACTTTCTTAGCTTCTTCAGCACGTTTTACAGATAATTTTTGGTTGTATTCAGCACTTCCTGAGTAATCAGCAAATCCTACAATCATAAATTTGTAATCAGGATTGTCTTTCATTACTTGAGCGATTGCTTTCATTTTTCTCATTTCATTAGCAGGAACGCTGTATTGATCTACTGCATAAAGGATAGAAAGTGGCAATGCATAGAAATTCAATTGTTCTTTCTTTATTTGGTCTATTTGAGCTCTTAATTTTTTCAATTCTTCTTCACTCTTAGCCAATTTTTCTGCATTAACTTGATTTTTTTCCAATGCAGCAACTTTTTCTTGCAATGCACGTTCGCTCTTTTTAGCAACTTCAAGTTCACCTTTTACTTGATCTCTTTCTTGAGTTAGAGCATCAAAGTTTTCTTGAGTCAACATAGCTTCTTGAGCAATACGAGCTTTATCTGTAGCTGTTACTCCAAAGTTATATTCAAGACCTAAAGAAGTGTAAAAATAATAACCTTTTTTTCCGAATGGATCACCTAGATCACCAGGTGCTGCTCCAGTGCCTTCAAGAGTCAATGTCCAATCTTCTGCAAAACGATAAGATACACCCATTCCGGCTGTTGCTATGTAATAGAAATGACCATAATGATCAACTGCGAAACCACTTATATCCATACCCATACCGGCACTTGCCAAAAGATACAAACGCCATGCTCTTTCAGGATTATATCCTTTTATAGCATCAAAAATAGAGAAAGTAGTTCCAACGCTCATGCTTAAAGCCTTTCCTATTCCGTTATTAATTTTGTGACCTGTTCCTATCAAACGCAAATCCCATACATAGTTCAACTCTTTAGAAAAATACAAAGTAGCTCCCCAAGAAGGATCATAAGTATAGTTTGGATTAGGATCACTACCCTTAAGTGGCAAGGTTACACCACCATTAGCTCCAATCGACCAATTGCTCCAAAAACCATAGTTTGGATATTGATACACTGTTTGAGCAGATTGCTCATCTTGTTCAGAAGCGTTATAGCAAGGGTAGAACTCGTATAAACTGTTCTGAGCAGGATAGTAATCTTCTTGTGCAAAAGCACTGAATGAACACATCATTATAGATGCAAGCATTCCGATTTTCAATATTCTTTTCAACATAACATTTAATTTTTAATTATTTCTCTTTTTATCTATTTTCTTTATTGAATTTCAATCTGCAAAGATACACATATTTTTCCAATTATGACTATTTTTTTTTGCAAATTTATTCATTTTTTTTGCATACTTCTAACACACTTTTTATCAAAACAAAGAAAAAACCTTCATATCCATCTAATAATCAACAATTCCGACATATACTTTTCTATCTCTCACCTCTATTTATTTCTGCTTTATTTTTCCAATAATTTCATTATTTTCTTTGCTTTATCTTTCAAAAAAACATTTTTTTTCGACTTATGTTTTAGGTTTTATCAATTATTTTGCATTCTTTTTTACGTTTATTCGCAAATATAGTTACACTTTATTCTCCAAATATTTCTTTCATTTTAATTTCCAATTCTCTGCCCCTTAAATTTTTCGCAATTACTCGTCCTTCTTTATCAATAAGTACAGTCGATGGTATAGAAGACACCCCATACAATTTAGCAGCTGCTGAACTCCAATATTTTAAATCACTCACATGATTTTTCCATTTCAAATTATCATCCTTTATAGCTTTTATCCAGGCAGACTTATCTTTATCCAACGATACGCTGAAAATTTCAAATCCCTTATCTTTATACTTCTCGTACAATTTTACAACATTTGGATTCTCTCGGCGACATGGACCACACCACGAAGCCCAAAAATCAATCAAAACTACTTTACCTCTCAAATCAGACAATTTCAGTTTCTCTCCGTCAGGAGAGTCCATTACGATATCCGGCGCCATACTACCTTCGAATATCGTTTTCTTTAATCGCTCATCTATATTCTTTACATACTGATCGTTTGGATAATCATTTATCAATGCATCTCTAACTGATTCATAAAGCGAAACATATTTAGCAAATTCTTGATCAAAACATGTTACAATAAATGCAGACATCAAAACCTTTTTATTCTCTAATATGTATTCCTTTATATCATTTTGGGTCTTTGGGTAAAGTTCTATAAATTCTTTTTCTATTTCTTTTTTTCTGATATCATCAGCTGTAGGATACTCTCTATTTAGGAGTTCAATATTCTTATTTTTTTCTACAAATCCTTTAAAGACCTCCATATTTTTCGATCCCTTTACATTTGTAAGTATAGGATATACATCTACCTCATAATCCAACACTACTTTTTCTTTCGGTACCACAAACCAGTAGGTTATCTCATTTTGTGACGGTATAAACTTCACAACAAACAATGTCGGTTGTTGAATTTCTAACGTTGTTTTATAATTCCCTTTTTCGTCTATTACAACAGTATCAACTGGGACAAGATTATTACCTTTCACTTGATTTATCACGATGCTGCCATATATCGGTTGTTTTTTATATTCTACTTTCCCGAGCACTGTTGCTTTTTGTGCAAATAATGTAAAAAACAACGAAATAAAAACAAGCATTAAACTCACACTTACTTTTTTCATAAATCTATTTTTTCTTTATTATATCTATTGTTTTTTGTAGTTCTTTATCTATCGACAAATACACTTCATAAAATGTATCTTTTCCATACAACAACTCTCCTATATAGGACTTGAGCAACGTTTTTATTTCATCACCATAAACTTTCAACGACTTATTATCACGCTTTATCCCTTTCTTTACGGTGTTTGCAATAAAATCTTCAAACATAGAATCGGATACAGTAAAATTCTTTACAAAAACATCCGAATCAGGATAGGTTTTAAGCATTGATGTTCTATTCCTTTCGGCATAATCGAATGCATACTTATATAACAATCCCTTTTGAAGTATCTTATTGTAATATACCAATAAAGTATCTCGTTCGTAAGGCAATATCACATCCGGATATATACCACCTCCACCATAGACAACTCTTCCTTCTCTTGTATAATACTTAGTCGTATCTGTAATTTCTTGTATCAAAGAATCAGCCATCATATCCGTCATCAACCTGGATAAAAAATCTTCATAATACTCGTCTGTTCCCTTATCATATGGACGTTGTATACACCTTCCCGAAGGCGTATAATACCTCGAAACAGTAAGACGAAAAGCCGAACCATCCACCATTTCAAATTGCTCTTGTACCAAGCCTTTTCCAAACGAACGTCGTCCTACAATTGTACCCCTATCATTATCTTGTATAGCGCCTGCCACTATCTCGCTAGCCGATGCCGAAGTTTCATTAATCATAACCACAAGTTCCCCTTTTTCAAAAATACCTCCATGTCGCGAATAGCTTTCGGAACGCGATTCGCTACGACCTTCGGTATAAACAATAAGTTGATTGGCCGGCAAAAACATATCCACAACATTTATAGCTTGATGCAAAAGTCCGCCGCCATTATCTCGTAAGTCAAATATCAACTTCTTCATTCCTCGCATTTTTAAATCTTTTACGGCATTATACATTTCCTTGTATGTTGTAGCCGAAAATGTAGTCAGATGTATGTATCCAATCTCATCGTCCAACATACCACTATACGAAACACTATGCGTCAATATTACGTCTCTTCGTATATCAAAGTTTAAAAGTTCCGAAACGCCTTCTCTCTTTACTCCTACCCTAACTCTCGTCCCTTTAGGACCTTTTAATTTCTTAGGAATATCTTCTATTTCTATTCCCACACCGGAAACTATGGTATCATTAATCGTTACAATTCTGTCGCCATTCAACATTCCAACCTTTTCGGCCGGACCGCCATCGAGCACTTGTATTACATACACCGTATCGCTCTCTATTCGGAAAGTGATACCTATACCCTCAAACAATCCATTAATGGCTTCAACTTCTGATTTAAAGTCGGTCTTAGGGATATAAGCCGAATGAGGATCCAAATTATCCAATAAACTACGAATAGCATCGTCCTCTAACTGTTCTCTCGATATTGAATCTACATAGTTGTCTAATATAACTTGCATTACACTATTCAACTTCGTATTTTTATCTACAATACGAAAATTGTTTTGATATCGAGAGTCATCACTATTCGATATCGGTGCCAACCATACACCCAACAAAATCCCTACAGCTAATGCTACAGAAATAAACAATGCTACATGTGATGTCTTCATTCTTAAACTCATAGTCTATATATAACAGCAGAATCTATCGGTTGACTTTAAATCAGAAGAGTTGCAACAAACTAATATATTCTAAAACCTAAAGTTTTTCTAACTTCGTTCATAGTTCGTTTTGCACTTTCGTGGGCCTTTTCTTTTCCCATCTGCATCACTTGTTGTAAATACTTTTCATCGCTTGATAGTTCAGCTATTCTTTCGCGAAATGGAGTTGTAAATACTATCATATCTTCGGCCAATTGTTTTTTCATATCGCCATAACGTATCTCGCATTTATTATATTTTTCTTCAAAGAACGCCACAGTATCTTCAGTCGACACTACCTTCATCAAAGTAAATAAGTTTTCTATCTCTACGGGTTTTTCTTGATTCATTTGAGTAGGACCGGCATCTGTTTTAGCTTTCATTATTTTTTTCTTTATCGAAGCAGGGTCCTCATTCAAAAATATTGCATTACCTTCGCCTTCCGATTTTCCCATTTTGCCGCTTCCATCCAATCCTGGTATCTTCACTAATTCATTACCGAAATTAAACGCTTGAGGCAATGGAAACACTTCGTTATTATACATATTATTGAATCGATTGGCAAATACACGCGTCATTTCCAAATGTTGTTCTTGATCTTTTCCTACCGGAACTTTTGTAGCACGATGTATCAATATATCGGCAGCCATAAGTGTAGGATAAGTGAGCAAACCGGCATTTACATTATTGGGTTGCTTGCGTACTTTATCTTTAAACGACGTTACACGTTGTAGCTCTCCAAGATATGTATTCATATTCAATAGAAGATACAACTCCGATGTTTCGGGCAAATCGCTTTGCACATATATAGTAGATTTTTCAGGATCCAATCCGGCAGCCAAATATTCTACAAGAATTTGTCTAACGTTGTTGTACAAATTCTCGGGATTTGGATGCGTTGTTAGCGAATGGTAATCGGCTATAAAAAAGTAACATTCATACTCTTCTTGCATCTTTATAAAGTTTCGCAATGCACCAAAATAATTTCCTAAATGCAAATTCCCGGTTGGGCGGATACCACTCAAAACTATTTCTTTTTTCATATCAACAAAATATGTATATATTATAACTGACAATTATTTACGCACGAAAGAGAAATTCCTTTCGCGTTGTTTAGCAAATGCAAAAGTACACAATTCAAACGACTTTTGCAACTCTTCCAATATTATTTATTCTATTGCGTCGACTTTCAACAAATTATCCTAAATACTCTTCGCAACGAACAACCAATTCTTCGTACCACTTGGTACCGAACTTACGTATTAAAGGTTCTTTTAAATATTTGTATAATGGGACTCCGACTTCTTTTCCTAATTTCACGGCACAATCACAAATATCCCATTCGTGGTAATTTACCGCCTTAAAATCTCTATAGTTATCTACCCGGATAGGATACAAATGACACGAAACAGGTTTCCGAAAATCTATTTTTTTGTCGAGGTATGCTTTTTCTATGGCGCACATTGCCACTCCGTTGTCCCAACACAAATATACACATTCTCGTCCGTTAACCAATGGCGTGCAAGGTTCTTCGGCCAAATCCAATGCAGATACTCCGTTTTTTTCAACCTCGGCAATCCCCTCTTCGGTCATATATGGTTTTACCTCGGGATATATCTTTTTAAGTATTGCTATTTCCTTTTTTTCCAAAGGAGCGCCGGCATCGCCTTCTATACAGCAGCAACCTTTACATACACTCAAGTCGCAACAGAATTTCTTTTCGGCAATATTTTCCGATATTATACAATCGTTTATTATTATCATAACCCTTATTGTCTATTTTAATACATCTATAATCTTATCGGCCAAGACATCTGCCAACTTATATTTCGACTCCACTGTCCATCCCCCAATATGAGGAGTAAGCACAGCATTGTCGGCTTGTAACAAATATTTAAAATCTGGCGTGAGTGATTCTAAATCCAAACCATCTTTCGACATGTTTTCGTATTCGATAACATCGAGAGCCAGACCCAACACCTTGCCCGTTTGCATTGCCGACACCAAATCGACAGTTTTTACTACAGCCCCACGGGCAGTATTTATCAAATAAATGGGCTTGGCAAAAGAATTAAAAAAGGCAGCATCGGCCATATAGTGTGTTTCGTCGGTAAGAGGCACATGAAAACTTACCACATCGGCACGATTAAACAATTCTTCCAAACTTACCTCCTCCACATAGTCGGGAGCATAATTCTTTTTGTATTTGTCGTAACTTATGATATTACACTCAAAGCCTCGAAGACGTTTTGCAAAAGAACTTCCCATATTTCCAAAACCTATTATTCCTATCGTTTTGCCTTTTATCTCTAAACCTCGATTGGCTTCTCTTTTCCACAAACCGCTTCTGATTTCGTTATTTGCCCTAAGCATATTATTAAACAAAGTCAACAACATACCCAAAGCATGTTCACCCACTGCATCTCTGTTCCCCTCAGGCGAATTTAAACATTTTATTCCTTTCTGCTCGGCATAGTCTACATCTATGGTTTCCATACCAGCACCCACACGACCTATACACTTAAGAGAATGAGTATTATCGAGAAAATTTCTATCTATCTCAACCTTACTTCTCACCACAAGGGCATCGTAGTTATTCACTATCGCCAACAATTCGTTGTACGACAAATCAGCTTGCACATCGCAATGATAGCCCGCAGCCTGCAATTTTTCGCACAATATAGGATGTGTTTTATCGGTAACAAGAACATGTTTCATATCTATCAGGTTATTTATATTTATGGTTATCAAACCGTTTTGTTGTGTTTAGTTTTGTAGGACATATAGCGGGTTTCTAGCCATTCTACAACAAAATAGGCCAAACTGCCGCAACCCAATCCCACAAGGGCTCCGCATATTATATCGCCCGGATAATGAACACCCAAATAAGGACGACTATATGCCACTAAAGCAGCCCATATAAGTAATATGTAGGGCAACGCCTTAACTTTTCGACAATAGCGGAAAGCCAAAAACGAAGCCAATGCGAAACAATTGGACGCATGCGACGACACAAAACCATATTGTCCACCGCAGTGTCCGTCGAACAAACGCACATCCGGTAAAGCATGACATGGCCTCAATCGCATAACCACCTCTTTGAATCCCATCACCGAAATACGATCGCCAAGCAAAAAACATAATGCGATACCCAACAATACAAAAAGCACCTTTTTAGGTTCTTTTCGTAACGTTATCAAGACTATTACTGCAACCAACACTACAGCCCACGACCATCCTTGACTAAGAGTCCAAAAAATATAGTCGCAAGGTGTACAATAATGGCTGTTTATCCAATAAAAAAAATTTATATCGAGGCTATTCAGTGTCTCCAGCATACGATTCGGTTAGTTTTTTCCAAATAAGGTCTTTAAGCTCCATTATATTCATTCCGGCCACCGAACTAATCATTATAGTATCCAAAGTGCGAGGCAATGTACGCTTCAATTGTTTCATCATAACATCGTCCATCATATCACATTTGGTTACAGCCAAGATACGTTTTTTATCCAATAGCTCGGGATTATATTTTTTAAGTTCACCCAATAGCACTTGATATTCCTTCTTTATATCTTCGCAATCGCACGACACCATAAAGAGGAGTATCGAGTTACGTTCGATATGTCTCAAGAAACGCAACCCCAATCCTTTACCTTCAGATGCGCCTTCGATAATACCCGGAATATCAGCCACCACAAACGAACGGTCGTCGCGATAACGTACCATACCCAAATTTGGCACCAAGGTAGTGAAAGGGTAATCGGCTATTTCGGGTTTGGCTGCCGATATTACCGACAACAATGTCGATTTTCCTGCATTTGGAAACCCTACAAGCCCCACATCGGCAAGCATTTTAAGTTCTATTATCACCCAACGCTCTACTCGAGGCTCGCCCGGCTGCGCATAACGAGGTGTACGATTGGTCGCCGACTTAAAGTGGTCGTTGCCCAAACCTCCTCTACCACCCTTCACGATAACAGCCATTTGGCCATCTTCTACAATTTCGCAAAGTTGCTCGCCCGTTTCGAAATCGCGGCACACCGAGCCCAGTGGCACATCTAATATTTGGTCTTTACCTTCGCGACCGGTACAAAGGTTGTGGCCACCGGCCTCGCCATCTTCGGCAAATACGTGCTTGGTATATTTGAGGTGCAATAGTGTCCACATCTGCTTGTTGCCACGCAGTATTATATGTCCACCACGACCACCGTCGCCGCCATCGGGACCGGCTTTTGCATTGTATTTAACACGCAACAAATGAGCCGATCCCGCACCGCCTTTACCTGAGCGACAGCATATTTTTACATAATCTACAAAATTCGAATTCACTGTAGTTTGTTATTTTGCAGCTATTTTAGCATCTATAGCAGCCATTATATTGTTCGATATTTCTTGTATATCACCGTAGCCGTTTACTTCTACATACAAACCTTTTCCTCTGTAGTAGTCAGCCACCGGCAATGTTTTGCTTTCGTATTCGTGTAAACGATTTTTGATAGTTTCTTCGTTATCGTCCGAACGACCCGATACTTTGGCACGTTCGAGCATACGACGTACAAGTTCTTCACGAGGAACGTCTAAACTTACCATGCACAACAATTCAGTACCATGATTTTTCAATAAGTTTTCCAAAGTTTCGGCTTGAGCCACATTGCGTGGGAAACCATCGAAAAGAATACCTTTGCGAGTATTTGTAGCAATAATTTTTTCTATTATTTCCACTACTATCTCGTCCGATACCAATTCGCCGGCATCCATTATACTTTTAATACGTTTGCCAAGTTCAGTACCTTCGGCAATTTCTTTACGCAACATATCGCCTGTAGATACGTATGAAAGGTCATATTTTTCTACCAACATTTGCGATTGTGTTCCTTTACCGGCTCCCGGTGCTCCAAATAATGCTATATTTATCATTTTCTATATTATTTAATTATTATATATATAACTTATAATGAACACGAAACGTAATTAATCGTGTTTTATTCCAATCTTCAAAAATACATTTTTTTTTGGACTTTTGCCACTTTTATTTTTTTCAAATGTGTTTATCTGCGTTAAAACCCAATATTTTCAAAAACAAAACCACCTCCAAAACAAACTATCTTCGTTTCCCAAATTACTAAAAGCTAAAGTTTAAAACATAGCAGTGGTTTTAGGCAACTTCTAAAAATTCCACGTTTTAGTAAGATAGAAGAAATCTTCTTTAAACTTTTGTGTGGTTGACTTCGTCGATGTTGCTATCGCTCGAAAGAGCTAATGCTTCGGCATTGCTCTTTTACTCGCTTAATCGCAACGTTTGCGTTTTTCACCGAAATCTTTCTAGTGAAATTCCGCAAACCAGCTACAAAGCAATTTTTAGAAGTTGCCTATACAAATACCCGTCACTCCTATCCTCCGTTATCCCTAAATTCTTCAATAAGTTTTTCCATTGCCTTTTGAGTCGATTCATAGTCCTTTTCAGTTTTAACATCGTTGTAAAAATTATCACATCTTAACACATATTCATTTAACTTGGAGAATCGAATATTTTACATCCAAAGGCTTTCGAACAATTAAATATCGCACTCTCGTAGCGCTATTATCATAAAACACTGATTACCAAAGGTCGACTATTTTACAAAAAATCATTGGTATACCACAATTTCAACAACAGTATACCAAAAATACACACACACCATAGCATCATTCGCTTCACACCCGGGTGTAAAATTTCCCTCACGAGGTTTTTAGAGCAATTTCACGAAGAAAATTCAGCCCCATCACGAGGAAAAACACACTCCATCGGGAGTAAAAACCGACAATCATTTAACAATTGTCATTTTTATTTAACATTTATCCACTCAAAAATACGCGAAGCAAAGAGGGCAAAAACACTAAAAAAAAGAAGTCCCGGCAAGTTGCTAAAAAAATCTCTTTCGTATTTGAAATCTTTTTCGTACCTTTGCATTTGATTTTGAATTGCTGCAAACGTTAATTATACAACATTTGACAGCTCTAATAAAAACGTTTGGTTATGATTAGTTTTGTATTATCGATTGCACTTTTATTGCTTGGATACTTTTTGTATTCCAAACTGATAGCAAAAATATTTGGGGTTGACGCCACCCGGATAACACCTGCCTATAGCAAGCAGGACGGCATCGATTATATACCTATGAAACCTTGGCGTATTTTCCTTATCCAATTCCTCAACATTGCCGGTTTGGGACCTATTTTTGGTGCCATAATGGGAGCACAATATGGCTCGGCATCGTTTTTGTGGATAGTATTCGGCAGCATATTTGCCGGTGCCGTTCACGACTATCTTGCCGGTATGATTTCATTACGAAACGGAGGCATAAGCCTACCCGAAATTCACGGCAAGTATTTAGGTAACGGTGTAAAGCAATTTATGCGTGCATTTATGGTGTTCCTCATGATATTGGTGGGAGTGGTATTTGTTGATGGTCCGGCAAAGCTGTTGGCAAACCTTGTGCCAAGCATCGATGTGTACGTTTGGATATTGATAATAATAGCCTACTACCTATTGGCAACGCTTATGCCCATCGATAAGATTATAGGCAAGATATACCCCTTATTTGGTATATGCTTGTTGTTTATGGCTTTTGGCATATTGGTTTCGATAGTTATAAATCAACCGGCATTGCCTGAGATTTGGGACGGCCTCGACAACAAAATGCCCAACCCCGACGCCACACCTATATTTCCTATGATGTTTATATCCATAGCCTGTGGAGCCATATCGGGATTTCATGCCACACAGTCGCCACTTATGGCACGCTGTATGACCAACGAAAAACAAGGTCGCCCAATCTTTTACGGTGCCATGATAGCCGAAGGTATAGTGGCTCTTATATGGGCGGCGGCAGCCACTTACTTCTTCTTCGACCCCGATAGCGGTCGCGAGGCAGTGGACGTAAGCAAAGGAGCGTCGGTGATAGTGGACTTTATAACCAAGAATTGGTTAGGCACAGCCGGAGCATTATTGGCCATAATGGGTGTAATATTTGCCCCCATCACTTCGGGCGACACTGCGTTGCGGTCGGCACGCCTTATAATAGCCGATTTCCTCAACTACGACCAAAAGCCTATACGCAAACGTCTTATAATATCAATACCTATATTCTTGGCCACCGCCGGAATACTTATCTGGGAGATTGGCGATGCACAAGGGTTCGACATTATATGGCGATACTTTGCCTGGGCCAACCAACTGCTTTCGGTGTTCACACTATGGGCAATAACAATTTATTTGACAGAAAAACAAAAACCATATATTATAACGCTCATTCCTGCGTTATTTATGACAATGGTTTGTTCTACATTTATACTTATAGCCCAAAAAGAAGGGTTCGGGTTGCCTCACATAACGGCATACAGCATCGGAGGAGCAATAACTTTGGCGGCAACTATAAGTTTCTTTGTATGGAAAACACGACACAAAAATAGTTTTAACGACGATAATGAATAAATACATAATAAAATGAATAAGAAGTTTATCATAACAACATTGATTCTTTCCATGGCAATGGGAAGTGCATTTGCAGCAAAAAAATATCGCAACTCGACCGAAAAGATGGGATTGAGAGGCAATGTAAACTACATGGTGGTATACACCTACAATAGCAATATTATAGACAAAGACGGCAAACGCCAATTGGTGTCGACCGACTCTATCACATTCGACCTACGCGGCAACCTCGAAGATAAGTTTACCACTGCAGGCAACAAGTTTACCTACTATTCGTACTACTTCGACAAAAACGGATATTGGCTTGGTTGGAACGAATACGACCGCAACTATAACATCACAGCACGTACGGCTTACCTCAACGACGAACGAGGCAACTGTGTGGAACGCACTGTGTATGGCAGCAAAGAAAAGATGGTGCGCAAAGAAACGTCAACCTATAGCAAAGACAATAAACTACTAGAAGAACTACGCTATACCGAAGACGGAACCATAGAAGAAAAACGCGTATATAAATACGACAGCCGTGGCAACTGCACCGAAATAGAGTTTTACGATGTAAACGACAGCCTTATGCAAACATACATGTATAAGTACGACGAACGCGACAACGAAACAGAATGGCGTTTTTATGCAGCCGATGGAAACCTTATAGCAATTACTACAACTTATTACGACAATCACGACAACGTTACTGAAATGATTTCGTTCAACTACGACGAACACTTAAACTGGAAACACGCCTACGAATACGTTTACGACAAAAACGGCAACTGGACCAAACAAACCATATACCGCAACAACAAACCATATCAAGAAATAGAACGCGTAATAGTATTAGACTAATTAAAACGGACATACAACTATGATAATAACAACAACACCCAACATAGAAGGTAAAAGAATAATAGACTATAAAGGAGTTATATCGGGCGAAGTAATAGTTGGTATCAACGCCTTTAAAGATTTGTTTGCCAGTGTACGCAACATCATAGGCGGCCGCTCGAAAAGCTACGAAGATGAACTTGTAAAAGCTCGTGCCGCAGCCATGAAAGAACTCGAAGAACAAGCCGAAGATTTGGGTGCCAACGCCATTGTAGGTGTAGACATCGACTATCAAGCCTTAGGTGCCGACAACGGAATGATGATGGTAATAGTGACGGGCACAGCCGTATATTGCCAATAACAATAATATAAAATAATGGGATTAAGGCTCGCCTTAATCCCTGTTTTATAATAGAATCAAACAAAAAAATATACATACAACCAATGATAGAAGAAATAAAAGTATTAGCAAAAAGCTTTTACGACGAAATAATAGAGTACCGCAGACACCTACACCGCCACCCCGAATTGTCGCAACAAGAATTTGGCACTATGGAATACGTGGCAGATAAGTTACGTTTGTTTGGCTTGGAACCACGCACCGGCATAGGCAAAACCGGAGTTATGGCCTTGATAGAAGGGAACAATCCCGGCTGCTACTGCATAGCTTTACGCGCCGATTACGATGCTTTACCCATACAAGAATGCACAGGCTTGCCCTTCAGTTCGGAAGTAGAAGGCGTGATGCATGCCTGCGGACACGACATGCATACAGCATCACTATTAGGTTGTGCCAAAATACTTACCACCCTTCGCCACAAATTCGAAGGTTCGGTTATGCTTATCTTTCAACCATCGGAAGAGATGTATCCCGGTGGCGCATATATGATGTTGCAAGATGGTGTGTTTGACAACGTGATACCCAACGAAATATTCGCCTTTCACTGCCTACCCGAGATGGACAGCGGCAAAATAGGGATGAAGAAAGGCAAGTATATGGCTTCCACCGACGAATTATACCTTACCGTTAAAGGACGCGGCGGACATGGCGGCACTCCAAACCTAAATATCGACCCGATAGTTATAGCCTCTCACATAGTAGTGGCTATGCAACAGATAGTGAGCCGCAATGCCGACCCCATGATGCCCACCATACTTTCGTTTGGAAAAATGGTAGGTTTGGGGCGCACCAATATAATTCCCGACGAAGTAAAAATAGAAGGGACCATACGCACCTTTAGCGAAGAGTGGCGATTAGATGCCCACCGCCGCATAACATCCATAGCACAAGGCGTGGCCGAAAGCATGGGTGGCAGTTGCGATGTATTTATCGACTTCGGATATCCATACGTGGTAAACGACGACCAATGCACACAAAACACCTTCGACAACGGCGTAGAATACCTTGGCAAAGACAATGTGGAATGGTTAGAAAAAAGAATGACAGCCGAAGACTTCGCATTCTTTGCTCAAAAAATACCGGCATGCTATTTCCGTGTGGGAACCCATGTAAAAGATACCCCCATTACTAACCTACATCGTCCAAACCTAATGATAGACGAAACATCTATCGAACATGCCATGGGATTTATGGCATACAACACAATACAAGCACTAAACAAACAGACAAAGAAAGAAATAAATAATAATACAATACATTAAACAGATATTCTAATGAAAAAAGTAATCATCACACTATTGGCAGCACTACTTTGGCTGCCCTCGATAGCCGACGAAGGCATGTGGATACCCATGCTACTAAAACGCAACGAAGCCGATATGCAACAAAAAGGCATGAAGATTTCGGCCGAAGATATTTATAGTATCAACAAAGCTTGCTTGAAAGACGCTATCGTATTATTTGGCAGCGGATGTACCGGCGAATTTGTTTCGGACAAAGGACTGCTTTTTACCAACCATCACTGCGGTTATTCCTACATAGCTCGCAACAGCACATTGGAACACAACTACCTTGCCAACGGTTTTTGGGCAAAATCGCTCGAAGAAGAAATACCATGTCCCGGTCTTACCGCAACACGCTTGGTACGCATGGAAGATGTTACCAAACAAGTACTTGATGGTGTTACAAACGATATGAACGAAGTAAAACGCAACGAAAAGATAGCCGACAACATCGAAAAGATAACAAAAAAAAACACTGAAGGCACCCACTACAAAGCCATAATAAAACCCTTCTACTACGGCAATCAATACTTTATGTATGTCAACGAAGTGTTTACCGATGTACGTATGGTGGGCACTCCCCCATCAAATATCGGTAAGTTTGGTGGCGACACCGACAACTGGATGTGGCCACGCCACACCGGCGACTTCTCGGTATTTAGAGTATATGCCGGCGCCGACAACAAACCCGCTGATTACTCGGCCGACAACAAACCTTATAAACCTTTACAACATTTGAATGTATCATTGAAAGGTGTAGAAGAAAACGACTTTACTTTCGTATTTGGCTATCCCGGCACAACCAACCGCTATGCTACTTCGCAAGCTGTAGACCTTGCCGCCAACGTTACCAACCCAATACGCATTGCTCTTAGAACCATACGTTTGAACCACTACAACAACGCCATGAATAAAGATGCCGCTCAACGCTTGAAATACTCGTCGCGCGTAGCATCAATAGCCAACGGATGGAAAAAATGGCAAGGAGAATCGCTTGGCATAAACCGACTAAACGGCGTAGAAAAGAAACAAGCCTTCGAACGGAAATTCCAACAATGGGCTAACGATAAACCAATGTACAAAGACGTATTGCCCGCAATGGAAAAGAACTATGCCATTCTTAGAAACATAGAATTGAAAAACACTTATTTTAGCGAAGCTGTAGTGGCCTCAGACATTATGACTCGTGCCACTCAACTATACAAGCTTGCTATAACAGAAAACAATGCAACAATCGAAAAAACTGTAAAAGACCTCATAAAGAGCAACGAGAACTACTTCAAAGATTTTGACAAACACACCATAGTAGACCGCGCAATATTTATAGAAACATTCTGCAATATGTGTCAGGCAGGATTTGGAGGTTTTGTGGCCAACAAAGACGTTGATGTTGCTAAAATGGAAGAAATGTTGGGCAAAATATACGACAATTCAATCCTTACTTCGGAAAAGGACATAATGAAACTGCTTAAAAACTACAAGGCCAAAGACAGCAAGAAAATACTTAAAGACCCCGCAGTGGCACTATACCTATCGGCTGCGAATAACTTATTATCTGCTGATGACCGCAAACAATACACAGAAGTTAAAAACGAGATAAACCGCCTATACCGTCTATACGTTAAAGGCATGATGGAAATGGACGCCAACAACGTGTCATTCCCCGATGCCAACCTAACATTGCGTGTGGCATACGGCCATGTTGAAGGTTTCAAACCCAAAGATGGAGTATACTACAAAGCCTACACCACATTGGATGGTATTATGGAAAAAGAAAATCCCGATATATACGACTATGTTGTAGAGCCTCGTTTGAAAGAACTATATAACACAAAAGACTATGGCCAATATGCCAACACCAAAGGCGAACTACCCGTAGCATTTATAGCCACTAACCACACCACAGGCGGCAATTCGGGCAGCCCCGTGCTTAACGCCAATGGCGAACTCATAGGTCTTAACTTCGACCGTTGCTGGGAAGGAACAATGAGCGACTTGCTGTTCGACCCCAATTACTGCCGAAACATTACACTCGATATCCGCTACTGCCTATTTATAATAGACAAGTATGCCGGTGCCAAAAACTTAATCGACGAACTTACTATTAAGAGATAAAAAGAATAAACCATAATCGGTCGTTAGAATTGCAGCATGACTATTGCACCCATACACACATCTGTTTCGAAATGGTATGTATGAATATTTCTAACGACCGATTTGTTTTAATGCACCGCGATCCTTATTCTTGCGGCAACTCAAGCAAATAAAGCAAACCTATCGCACCAATCCTTGCCCAAAAATAACATACGGGCAGTTCGGGATTTTCACATCGCTCAATCATTGAAGCAATACAGCCCACAAAATTTATTCTTTCGATGTCTTTGACCATACGTTTGACTGTCAGCACTGAATGGCGAAGTTCTTTTTCATATAAGATTAAGAAATCGCTTGCTATATCTCCGAATGGATATTTGAAAATATATCGGGAAATTATCGCTTAGATTTTTAAGATATTTTGAGAAGTTGACATATATAAAAATGAGACTTCCGTTTGCCATAAAATTACCTTTGCAAAGGTGGTTTGAGAACCTTGGAAGGTTCTGCCATGAACCTTGGAAGATTCTCGAGAGAACCTTGGAAGGTTCTCGGATGATTCTTGAGAGGCTCTCGAGAGGATTTTGAAAGACCTAAAAATCAATCCCTTACAGCCAAAACAAAACTCTTCGGAATTTTATTCTTTAAAGAAAGGGATTTTAAATATCATTAACAATGCTTTGTAACATACAGGACAAAGAAAGGATGCCCCAAATAGCACGAAAGGGCATCCTCTTGATAATTTAATTGTACAGGGTATATATTAGTGTATAATTAAATCCATTAGCATATAGGTTCCTGCACCTGCAAAGTAGCCGAGAAGGGCGTAGGGAGTAATTTTTTTGAGGTACCAAATAAAGTCAATCTTTTCCATACCCATGGCAGTAACGCCTGCTGCACTACCGATGATAAGTATACTTCCGCCCGTACCCGCACAGTAGGCCAAGAATATCCAGAAGGGGTTATCCATCGGGAAGTCATACATACCCATAGCACCTGCCACCAACGGAATATTGTCCACTATAGATGAAAGCACTCCGATAACAACATCGATAATCAGGAAGTTGCCTTCGAAAGCAGTGTCCAATCCACCTGCAAGCAACGACAAATGTCCTGCCGATTGCAATCCGGCCACTGCCAACAATATACCAAGGAAGAACAATATACTTGGAGTATCTATGCGAGAGATAACCGATGAGATGTGCAAATCCTTGTTATGTTCGGTTTCCTTGCGGTGGATAATTTCGGTGATAATCCAAAGCACACCCAATCCAAGCAATACGCCCATATAAGGTTTCATGTGTGTAACGGTTTTGAATACAGGCACAAATAGCAGTGCACCAATACCTACACAGAACACCAAGGTGCGTTGCCACGAAGGTATGTTAGATGCTTTTGGAGCTTCT
>JAFZFU010000025.1 GCA_017555745.1 Bacteroidales bacterium | reverse complement strand
TTTGTTATACAGTGGATAGCACCACCCAATCCGTCAAAAGAACGAACGTCGATAGGGAAGATACGATAGCCGGGATATGCTTTTCTAAGCTCAGCCATAGCGTCTTTGTCCCATTGTGCAGATGGTTCACCATCAACAACGGTAGAGAATACCGGTTGTACAATTATATTATTTACAAAAGTATGGTTTGAATAAGTACGAGTATATTTCGAGTTGTAAGTAGTTTGGCTTGTAAAGTTGTTACCATTGTCCATTTTTGGGAATGGAATATAACGTTTTTTGTAGTTGTCGTTGTGGATAGATATGTAAGAACATAATGTATCTATATTTTTAGCAGTTGTTTTGTAGTCTGCCCAAGTGCTACATGCTTCAGGGAAAGCAGAGAATACGAAACTATTTTCGTCCCACATATCAGCGTAAAGGTCTATGTGACCGGTACCACCATCGTATTTCAAAGCAGGCAATACAGAAACTTTACGTAGATTCATTAAGTGAGTCAACGAGTCTCTTAATGCTTGTTTTGACACCGGGTTTTTGCTGGTATAATTCAAAGTATTGATATTTACACCATCCCAAGTTAATTGTCCGTAGCGGTCGGCATTGGCACTATAAATCGCATCAGATGTTGCCAACAATCCGGCACCATCAACCAAGCAGTTGCCACCTTCCCATTCTATGGTAGTAATGTAGTTTGGTAATCCCATTTGTTGAGAAATGTTTATAGGCAAATAATCGTCTAATGCACGTCCGGGATAATATTCAAAGTCCATCATTGCTACACTGTCTTGATCGCCATAATAGAAACATATAGGACCGCAGTCGCGATACCAGAATGCATTACCTGGCGATACTATGAAACGATAGTTGGTAAGAGGTTTGCCTTTGCGAGCCATAAAGTTTTTTATAGCAACTGTATCTTCAGCTGACCAAAGGTTTATCCATACTTGAGAACCTTCTTGTATGGCATCAATAAGGTTCATAAATACAGGATACATATCTGACACAGTGTCGAGTATACCTACATATGGACCATATCCTTGTTCGACCCAACCTTGTGAAACAGAGTAGGAGTATAGAATTGCCCATCCTTCAACAACGGGTTCTGCATATAAATTTGGATTTTCAACAGAAACGGCGTTGTATGGCCAAGTTACTACTACAGCTTCAACTTCTTCCCATTCGCCGGGATACCATACGTTATCAGGCAAAGAAACAGCTTTTGCACCTTTTTCGGAATTTGTGTTAGCTGATAAAGGAATATTTGCATTAATATTCACTTGACGTGAATTGAAGCGTTTGTTGTAAGCATCACGTTCTTCTTTAGATATGTTTTTCAAACGTTGGGCTCCTTTTTCGCGTGCTTCTTGTACAGAATTTTGTGCTTGTGTGCTTCCTAAAATAAGGAAACACAAAACGCTTAAAATAAAAGTTTTTTTCATTGGTTCTATTTCTTAATATTATGTGTCTTTTTATCTAGCTTTTAAACCTAATATTTGACGAGCTTCGGCTGAAGTAGCTATGTCGCGACCTAATTCGCGAGATAAACGTACTACTTTTTCAACCAATTCACCGTTAGAGCGAGCCAATACACCTCTTGATATGTATAAGTTATCTTCGAAACCAACTCGAACGTTACCACCCATAACGATGGTAGGTGCTGCCAATGTGAAAGCATGACGACCTATACCGGTGGCAGTCCAAGTAGAACCTGCAGGTATTGATTTTACCATCCAACAAAGGTTATCGACTGTGGCAGGTGTACAACCGGTTACACCTAATACAAAGTTAAATTGCATAGGATCAGCAGGTACAAGACCTTTTCTTGCCATAGTAAGGATAGTGTCTAAGTGACCCATTTCGAAACATTCGTATTCCGGTTTAATGTTATTTTCCAACATACGTTTACCAAAAGCACGCATCATAGGCATAGTGTTTTCAAATACGTCATCGCCAAAGTTGCAAGTACCGCAGTCCAATGTGGCCATTTCGGGGAATAGTTCGGTAGGTTGCAAGCGTTCTTCGGCTGTCATTCCTACTGCACCTCCGGTAGAAGGGATTAGGATAACATCAGGACATACTTCGTAGATGGCATCGATACATTGTTTGAAACGTTCTTTGCTTTGTGTAGGTGTGCCATCATCTTCACGAACGTGTAAGTGTACAATAGCTGCACCGGCGTCAACTGCCGATTTAGCTTCTCTTACTATTTCTTCTACTGTGTAAGGAACGGCTGGGTTTTGTTCCTTGGTAACTTCTGCTCCGCATATTGCTGCGGTGATAATTAATTTTTCCATGGGGTATTTTATCTATTAATTATATATATAATGTTTGTATCGTTAAATAAACTTACACGCCATACATTAGTATTGTTAAAGTGCAAAAACTTGCATGTTGCAACGAGATCGATATTTATACAATTTATGGCAAATTAGGCTCTTTTGCAGCAAAAATATACCATATTGCAACATCACGCTTTGTGCCTAACAATAACATTATTAGGTATAAAAGGTTGTTAACAATCCTATGCATTGTTGTGTAATATTCTGCAAAGATACAAATTTATCGTGACTTACGAAACTGAAATTGCAAAAAGATTTACAACTCGATTTTTCTTCACGAGGAAAGTAAAAAAACGTCGTGATGTTTTTGTTGCTACATCACGACGTTTTACTTGCTGTATCACGACGATTTTTTTGCTCCTATATCATGCTATAATTGATGATAGGGTATAAATTGTTTGAAACCCGGGTCTGACGCACTTGATACCCTATCATCAATTTGATGTATGTTAGTTGCTTGTTTTGTCGTTGTTTGTAAAAGGGATTTTTCTTGATAGAATGAAAATCGGTATTGCCAATATCAATGCTATTATAAAAAATGTTTGATATCCAACCTCTTTGTATATCCACCCGCTTATCATTCCGGGTATCATAAATCCCAAATTCATTATTCCCGAGGCAAAGGCATAGTGTGCCATGGCGTGTTCGCCGGTTGCCACTTGTTGCATCATAAATAGTGTAAGACCTACAAAACCAAAGCCATAACAGAAATATTCGGCTACTAGGCCTGTAGCTACTATGGTTAAGTTTTCGGGTTGAAAGTATGCAAATAAAAAGTAAACCACAAAGGGAATGTTGAAGATACATACCAATGAGAATAATACTTTTTTGAGTCCGAAATGTGCTATATAATATCCTCCTAATATGGAGCCTATTATAAATGCCAAAGTACCTAATGTACCATATACAAGCCCTATGTATTCGTTGCTGAGTCCTAATCCACCTATATCGCGTGAGGCTTTGAGGAAAAGAGGCACCATCTTAAGCGAAAAACCTTCTGTAAGACGGTAGCACACAATGAAAAGGATATATACGGCTATGTGTTTCTTTGTAAAGAATTCTTTAAAAACTTCGACAAACGATGCCATACTTTGTTTTAGCGATTGTGGTCTTTCTGATGAATTTTCGCCTTTGGGCAATGTAAAGAAGTGGTATATCGAAAGAAAAATAAGCATACCTCCCAATATAACCATTATAATCATCCAGGCATAAATTGTTGCTTTTTCGGGGTTGGTGGCTTGAAAGTGTCGTATCAGTTTGCCGGCCAACCATACCAAACCACCATTTGCCAATACTTTGGCTAAGTTGAAGAATGCTCCTTGCCAACCTATGTATTTGGCTTGTATTTTGGGTGTTAGCGATGTTAGATACAATCCATCCGTGGCTATATCATGAGTTGCTCCACTAAATCCTATTATAGCCATAAGTGCTATGGCAAACGAAAAATAATAGGGTAGGGGTAAACAGAATGCTATCAGTGTGAAACATATACCTGATAAGAGTTGAGTTATTACCACAAACTCCTTTTTGGTGCGATATAGCTCTAATATAGGACTCCATATCGGTTTTAGGGTGTATGGTAGTGTAAGCAACGATGCCCAAAAGGTAATTTTTGCCTCGTCGATACCTAAATCGGATAGCATAATAACCGATACTAGCGAAAGGGCAACAAAGGGAATACCCATGGCAAAGTATACCGACGGTATCCATGTTATGGGGTTGCGTTGTTTTTGAGGAGTATTGTTCA
Organism: Bacteroidales bacterium; assembly: GCA_017555745.1. GTDB lineage: Bacteria > Bacteroidota > Bacteroidia > Bacteroidales > P3 > HGM05376. Next base: position 5,733 of record JAFZFU010000025.1, on the reverse strand, counting down.
TAGTATAAGTTGTTTAGAATTAAAATTCATCCACTACGGTTACTACCTTATACACCTTGTCGCCACGACGTACAAGTTCGCTTGTGGGTATCGAACACATTTCTCCTTTTTCGGTGTGTGACACCGGTTTAAGGTTGACACGTATTTCAGATAAATCGGCTTCGTAAACACCTGTCGTAGGGCCTACTATCATAATTTTGTCACCTACAGACACGTCGCCTGATTCCATCTTAATTTCAGCCACATTTATGTTAGCAAAATAGTTGGTTATCTTGCCAATATATACCTTTGTTTGAGAGGCTTGCGATCCGTAGCGTTCGGTCCATTCTCCCATGGTGCGTCCCAAGTAGTAGCCATCCCAAAAACCACGATTGTATACCGTTTTGAGTTCTTCTAACCATCCGGCAATCTTTTCTTGAGAGTAAGAGCCATCTTGCACAGCCTTAACGGCTTCTTTGTAGCAACGGGTTACTGTTTTTACATATTCGGCAGAGCGTCCACGTCCTTCTATTTTAAGCACTCGAACTCCGGCTTTAAGCACTTTGTCGATAAACGGCAACGTGCATAGGTCTTTGGGCGACATGATGTATTTATTGTCTACCACCAATTCTATATCCGATTCTAAATCCGATACTTTGTATTGACGGCGGCATAACTGAAGACATTCGCCACGATTGGCAGAATGATTGTAGTTGTCGAGACTCAAGTAGCATTTTCCCGATACAGCCATGCATAATGCGCCATGTGCAAATACCTCAATTTCCACCAATTCCCCTTTAGGACCACGAATATCATTTTTGGCAATATAGTCGGTTATTTCGGCCACTTGGCTAAGGCTTAGTTCGCGTGCTGTAACCATAACATCGGCAAAACGTGAGTAATATTTTACTGCTTCAAAATTAGATATGTTGCATTGTGTGGAAATATGTACTTCCATACCTATTGAATTGGCGTAGTTGATAACAGCCATATCCGAAGCAATAACGGCCGACACACCCGATTCTTTGGCAGTGCTAACCAACGTGTGCATTTCTTCTATTTCATCGTTGTAAATAACGGTATTTACTGTAAGATACGATTTTATGCCATGTTCGTTGCAAAACGATGCAATATTTACAAGGTCAGACAAGCCGAAGTTGTTTGCCGACTTGGAACGCATATTCAACTTTCCTACTCCAAAATAAACCGAATCGGCTCCGCCTTGCATAGCAGCTTGCAAAGCCTCGTACGAGCCTACCGGCGACATTATTTCTATTGACTTCATTTTCTATTTATTTTTTTGCAAAGTTACACTTTTAATATTTAATAGCGAAGAATAATTTTTATTACGTTGTCATTCAATGGTGTAACAAGTGGAGAAAATACAAAATATAGCTTTCATTTGCCTTTAAAAACTAAAAAATGCCCATTTCTGCCTATGGTTAAGAAATAAAATGCTCTATCATGTTGAAAAACTGCTTTTTTACTTCGTCGAAATATTGTCGAAATAAAAAAGCAAAAAATATCGAGAAATATTGATAAAAAAGACGAAGAAGAAAAGGCTTTTTATGCGGTTTTTTGTATGATAATATGGATAAATGTGCCTAAAATTTTTAGAAATATTATTTTGATTTACATGTAAATAGAATATGCGTGTAATAAAAAAAATACGAAAAGTTTTTATGTACCAAATTTTCTTTGTAATTTTGCAACTTATTATTATATCTAAAATGTTAGGAAAAAATGGCAATAATTGGAGAAATTAGAAAACATTCAGGTTTAGCAGTAATAATTGTAGGTATTGCTATATTAGCGTTTATCATTGGCGACCTTTTTAAAGGAAATGCCAAACAACCACCTATCGGAGTTATTGATGGTGAAGAAATTACCTATAATAGATTCTACGAACTGATTACCGAAAGAGAAGGTTTGGTTAAGCAACAAATGCAATCCAACCAAATTACAAACGAACAATCTCACCAAATTCGTGAAGATATTTGGCGTGAATTGGTAGAAACTAAATTGACTGACAGAGAATATGCTCAATTAGGTTTGCAAGTTTCGCAACGCGAAATGAATGATATGTATTTAGGAGATTTTATCCACCCATCTTTGATGCAAATGCCTGCATTTATCGATCCTTCGACAGGCGTATACAACAAGCAAATGATGGCTCAATTGATAAACAATTTTGATCAACTAGACCCGGCAGCTCAAGCTGAGTTGGTTCAATTGGAGAAATATGTAAAACAATCTCGTCAACAAGAAAAATACAATGTACTTGTGGCTTCAGGTTTTTATTTCCCTGCCAAAATGGCCGAAAAAATGGTGGAAATAGAAAATCATAATGCTAACACTCGCGTGGTATCGTTACCTTTCCAAACTGTAGCCGATGATCAAATTACATTGACAGAAGAAGATTACAAGGCTTATTACGAAAAACATAAAAACGAATACAAGCAACAAGAAGATGCTCGTGATTTGGATTTCATAGTTTTCCCTATCAATCCTACAAATGCTGACTTGGCAAATATTCAAAATAGCGTATTCAAAGTTTGGGAAGAATTCCAAACTATCGAAGATAGCGAAATGTCAATGTTTGTAAATTCTGAATCAGAAGCTAATGCAAGATACGATTCTACATTCGTTAAGTCATCGTCGTTTGTGGCTCCATTCGATTCGTTGGTTGCCAATGCTACTGCCGGTCAATTTTTAGCTCCTCAAATAGTAGGTCGTCAATGGATGATGGCAAAAGTGCAAAAAGTTGAAAATCGTCCGGATAGTTTGAGAGCCTCCGTAATAGTTGTATTGAATAACAATTTCGGACAAGGAATTACACGTACTGTTGACCAATCGAAAGCATTGGTAGATAGTTTGGAACGTGAATTGAAAGCCGGAAGATTGGATTTCAATCAAGCAGTAATGGCATTCTCGGATGATCCTTCTAAAACTGAAAACCAAGGTGATATGGGTTGGGCATTAGATGGTGGATACGGAATGCTTAACGAACAAATCATAGCTGCTAACGTAAACGATGTATTTGTATTTGATCGTCCCGATAATAGTGGATATCACATAGTAAAAGTTACAGGTAAAACACCTGCCAGCAAGAAATTCAGAGTGGCTACTATAGTTCGCGATATCGTTCCAAGCGACGAAACTGCTAATGCTGTTTACGCACAAGCTACTAAATTCGCTAGTGAAGCCCTTTCGCACAACGCGATGTTAGAAGCTGCAAAAACTCAAAACTTGATGGTGCGCAGTGCTGATTTTACTCTTGCTAATGCTAGTCGTATACGTGGCGTTGAAAATGCTCGTGCTATAGTTCAATGGGCTTTCAACGAAGAAACTAAAGTAGGTGATGTTGCTTCTCAAGTATTTGAATCGGATGATATGTATGTAGTTGTAGCTTTAAAAGAAATTAGAAAGAAAGGTTATGCTACGTTAGATCAAGTACGCAACTATATAGAAGGACAAGTACGCAATGAAAAGAAAGCTGAAGTCCTTATGGCTAAAGCTGAAGAAGCTGTGGCAACAACAAAAGACATTGTAGCATTATCGGCTAAATTGCAAGCACCTATCGATTCTGTTTCGGATGTTAATTTCAATAGCTACTCTTTTGGAAAATTCGGTCCCGAAATGAATGCAATAGGAAGTGTAGCTGCTACTAAAGAAACTAAACTATTGGCTCCTATGAAAGGATACTATGGAGTATATTTGATTCAAGTAGACAATGTTCAACAAGTATCGCCTGCCGATGTAAACGTTAAGAAACAAGGTATGGAAATGGAAGCTCAGCAAAAGCTAAGATATTTGATGGATGTATTGAAAGAAAATACTAAAATAGAAGATAACAGAGTAATATATTTCTAAGTAATATTCTTTAGAATATAACAAAGAAGGTCTATGAGCGTAAAACCTCGTAGACCTTTTCTTTTTTTTGTAAATGAAGAAAGGAGTGAGTTTTTCACATCGCTCTGATGATAAAATTTTGCTATACTATGCTAATATCTGCATATAATGATGTAACTTTGCAACTCCAAAAATAGTTTAAGATGAATAAAAAGATACCTAGAATATTAAAAAACAAATATGTAATTTGTACCGTATTGTTTTTTGTAGTAGCATTTTTTGTGGAGGATAATAATATAACGACTTCTCTTGCTCTTAAAGAGAAAAAAGAGATTATGGAAAATGAGAAGTTATTTTTGAAAGAGGCTATTACGCAAGATAGCATTAAGATAGAGATTTTTAAAAATAATCCGGAGGAATACGAGAAGTATGCCCGCGAGAATTATTATATGAAACGAACCAACGAGGATATTATAATAATAAATAGAGAAAAATAGGGATATGAGAAGAAGGATATTTATTTGGGGAGGAATGGTTTTTATGATAGCTATCACAACATCATGTACTTTCTTTAAAAAGTTAGTGAATAGTGATTTGGATACGGAAGAAGATTTTATAATAGAAGAAGTATCGAAGGAAGTGCCTCGTCAGACTCCAAAACCCACTGTTAAACCGCAAAACAAAAAGAATAAAATGAATGTAACATTGTGCGATAAAGACAATGTTCAACTATACGATGCAATAGAAAAATGGTATGGAACCCCATACAAGATGGGCGGATGCTCGTTGACCGGAATAGATTGTTCCTGTTTTACATTAACCATATATGAAACAGTGTATGGAATAAAACTAAATCGCAGAGCAATGGATATGGTAAAAGATATTCAATTGATAGATAGAAAAGAATTACGAGAAGGCGATTTGGTGTTTTTTAAGAATAATGGAAAGATAAATCATGTTGGTATTTATTTAAAAGAAGATATGTTTGTTCATGCTTCATCATCAAAAGGGGTGATGATAAGTAAACTTACCGAAAGCTATTGGAATAGTAGATTTTACAAAGGTGGCAGACATAAAAATGTGCGTACCAAATGGAGGTAGTTGAAAAAATATTGCATAAATTTTGTCTTTTTGTACGATTTTGTTTCATAGATACAAAAAATATATGTAAATTTGCAATTGGTTTTCTTATATGCATCATTATGATAATATAAATAAAATCAATGTTTTAATTTAATTTTTATGTGTTTCTATACGCTATAATATATATAAATAATAATAATACTTACAAAAAAACTAGATTATGAACAGTTTGATTTATTTTGTTTTAGCAGCTTCAGTGCTAGCATTAGTGATGGCGTTCGTGTTCTACAAACAGATGCTATCGAAAGATGAAGGAACCGATTTGATGAAAAAGATTGCCGCCCACGTTCGTAAAGGGGCTATGGCTTACCTTAAGCAGCAGTACAAAGTCGTAACCATTGTGTTCGTTATTTTGGCTGCTCTTTTTGCTGTTATGGCCTTCTTTGATTTGCAAAACGGATGGGTATGGTTCGCATTCCTTACAGGAGGTTTGTTCTCCGGTTTGGCAGGTTTCTTTGGTATGAAAACCGCTACATACGCTTCGGCACGTACTGCCAATGCTGCCCGTAAATCATTGAATAGTGGTTTGCAAGTTGCATTCCGCTCAGGTGCAGTTATGGGGTTGGTAGTTGTTGGTTTAGCGTTATTAGATATTTCAGTATGGTACTTAGTACTTGATCATTTTATCGAAGATTCAAGTTCTCACAAGCTTATTATCATCACTACTACAATGCTTACCTTTGGTATGGGTGCTTCTACACAAGCATTGTTTGCCCGCGTGGGTGGTGGTATCTACACCAAAGCTGCCGACGTTGGAGC
>JAFZFU010000024.1 GCA_017555745.1 Bacteroidales bacterium | reverse complement strand
GATAGTTTATGTATGGCAAAATGTTCCATAATTCAATTACTTTTCGCACTGCAAAATTACACATTTATTTTGATATAACATACATTTGTCCCGACTTTTCCATTAAATATTTTTCATCCCGACGTTGTGAGATTTTCCTCGCGTGGATTTTTGTGCTACATCGGGACGTTGTTATCTCGGCATCGGGAGGGAATTTTGCCCCCATATACCACCTCGAAATTGACGGTATACCGTCACGCTCGTGAAACCCTATTGCGAAGAGATTGATGATAGGGTGTTATTTTAAGGGACAAATTTCTCCTTTTTGAAATAGCAAATCGGTGTCAAAGTAATTCTTAGAAATAGCTTTCGTCGTAGTATTGGCAAACCAAGAATGTGGATTTTTTCAGGTCAGTCATCGAAGAAGGCCGATGGTGCGAAAAAAATGTTTTTGTGGCTCAAAATAAAAAAACAATCTTTACGTTGTTTTCATACTATCGGCCATGCTATATATATACAAATTAAAAAAAAGATATACAAACTGATTATGAAAGTTCAACTGACAAAACAATTTGATTTTGAGATGGCTCATGCGTTGATGAACTATGATGGACATTGCAAAAACATACATGGGCATTCTTATAAACTATATATTACCATAGAAGGAGAACCTAATTCCGATGAAACTTCGTCGAAATGCGGTATGGTGATGGATTTTGGCGATTTGAAGAAAATAGTGTATGAAAATATAATAGATAAATACGACCATGCTTTGGTGCTTAACGAAAAAGCTGTTTTCGAAAATTCGTTGAATACTAAGTTGATACGTACATCGTTTCAGCCCACATGCGAAAATATGCTTATTTATTTTTATCAGATACTCAACGATAAATTGCCCCGTGGCGTGCGTTTGTGCAAACTAAGGATGTACGAAACAGCAACATCGTATGCCGAATTGGTGTTGTAATATAATTGCAACTATGGACAAAAAGAAAATATATAAGATAAGCGTTACTACATTGGTAGTGGCATTGATAGTATTGCTGGTATGGTACTTTAAGTTTATTACTTTTTGTATGGTGCTGGCTGCTATATTGGCTCTTATAGGCAATCCGCTTATGCGGTTGTTGCAGCATCCCATAGGTAAGTATAAAATGGGTAAGAATCTTTCGGCTGCCCTCACTCTTATTATAATGGTGGGGCTGTTGTTTTCGCTTTCTTACTGGCTTTTCCCCATGATATTTTCGCAAGCCGTAAAGTTGTCGAATATCGATACTACCAGTATTGTGCGTTATGCCGAGCAGTATGGGGGAGTGGCCAAGCAATATATGACGGATTATGGTTTGTTGGCTCCCGACGAGTCGTTGGAAATGATGATAAACAAAGAGGTGCTGAAGATAGTGAAGGCTACTCGTTTTGATTTGATATTTTCGGATATATTCAATATCACCATCGATTTGGTATTGGGTGTGTTTGTAACACTTTTTGTGACATTTTTCTTTTTGCGAGACAAAGAATATTTTACTAAACTGATATATTCGGCAGTGCCAATTGATTATGTCGACGAAACAGAGCATATACTTCAGAATTCGCGCTACCTTATATCGCGCTATTTTATAGGTTTGCTATGCGAGATATTGTTGGTGACGTTGTTGCTCTTTGCTGGTTTCAGTATAGCGGGTTTCCCCAATGCTTTGTTGTTGGCTTTTTGTTGTGGTGTGTTGGTAATAGTGCCATACGTGGGTGCTGTGGTGGGAGCAGGTATAAGTTATATATTGCTAATAGTGTCGATGATAGGTAGCGGCGCCGATTTTCAGCTACTTACTCTTACGTTAACCTTTGGAGGGGTGTTTATAGCCACCAAACTGATAGACGATTTTATAATGCAACCCTTTATATATTCCAAAAGTGTTAAGGCACATCCGTTGGAGATATTCTTGGTGATACTTATTGCCGGCGAAGTGGGGGGCATTATGGGTATGATAATAGCGATACCGTTGTATACTTTGATACGAATAATAATAAAGGAATTTTACAGCAATTCGAGGTTTGTTCAAAACTTTATAAAGGGTATTTAGAAGTGAGCAAACAGCGGTCGAAAACGAAGTATATTTTGACAAGAAAGAGATATTTGTGATAAAAAATTTTCGGATTAGGAAAAAAAAACGTATCTTAGCAAATTATTTTTGACAACGTAGAAAAGGTAAAAAAACGTTGCAAAATATTGTAAATTAGAATAATAATTGAAAGAAGATAATAATAATATAGTATATGAAAGTGTTCAAAAAAGGATTATTTGTGCTTGCAACAGCACTTTTTTGTGTGGCAATAGGCTATGGACAGAAACAAAGTGTGGCTGTTAAAGCCGACAATTTGTTTGATCAAAAACGTTATGTAGAAGCATTGGAAAGTTATCAAAATGCTTATAAAAAAGTGAAGTCGAACAGGGCTGAAAAGAATAGAATAAATTTTCAGATAGGGGAGTGCTATAGGATGATGAACAATTATCCCAAAGCCGAACTGATTTATAACCGTTTGATAAAAAATGCCCGCTACTACATTGTGGAGCCTAAGATATATTATTATTTGGCCGAGATGTATCGTTTTCAGAATGAGTTTGAGAAAGCTGCCCAAAACTACGACAACTATCTAAAGTTGCAACCCGACGATGATTTGGCCAAAGAACGTAGAGCATCGTTGGTGGAAATGAGCAAAATGCTGTCGAACCGTACAAGACATAATATTATCAATTTGGAAAAGTATAATACCGATTATGACGATTGGTCGCCACACTTTTTGGGTGATGATACCACAGTGCTTGTATTTACTTCGTCGCGTTTCCTAGAAGGCGACAAAGGGGCTGTGGATGCTTGGACCGGTAAAGCTTTTTCGGAATTGTTTTCGATAATGCAAGACCGCAACGGCAATTGGACTACCGTGGACTTGTATGAAAAAGGAAATATGATAAATACTCCCGTTAATGAAGGGGAAGCAGTGTTTACTCCCGATGGCGGTGTGGTATATTTTTCGCGTTGCGACTCGAAAGAACACGAAATGAAAGGTTGTTATATATACCGTTCGGTATTGGGCGGCGACGACGACGGCAAACGCAAGAATAAGAAGAAAACCGATAAAAGTTTGGAAAAATGGGGCGAAGCCGAACGAATAAACCTTGGCGACACTGCTTACAACTATTTGCACCCTGCCATAAGCAACGATAATCTTACGTTGTATTTTTCGTCGAATATGCCCGGTGGAGAAGGTGGATACGACTTGTGGATGGCAAAAAGAAATACTCAAGACGAAGAGTTTGGTACTCCTATAAACTTGGGAAAAGTGATAAATACTCCCGGACGTGAAAACTTTCCTACAATAAACTTCGATACTATATTGTATTTCTCGTCGGACGGACATCATGGAGTGGGTGGTTTGGATATATACAAAACCTACGAAATAGGAAATAACAAATGGGCAACACCCGAAAACCTATTGGTGCCTATTAACTCGAGTTTCGACGAAATGGGTATAATATTTTATCCCGAAGGTAGCAATCCAAATATGATGGAACGTGGTTATTTTACCTCAAATCGTAGTGTGCCCGACCCTCACAAACGCGAAGATAAAGACGTGAACACTCGTACTAAATACAAACCCATAAACGACGACTTGTTTTATTTTGAGTTGCCTCCGTTGTTGTATTCTATAGAAGGTATAGTAAGAGACGAAAAATCAATGCAATTATTGCCCGATACCAAAATACGATTGGTGGGATCGGATGGTACCGAAACCGAAACATATACCGACAAAAAAGGTAAATATCGTTTCGGCACTGATGTGATAAAACACGAAGTGATTTATAAAATGTATATTTCGCGCTTGAATTATTTCAGCACCGAAGGGTCGGAAAGCACTTATGGCTACACCACCAACAAGGATATAGTGCATGATTTTCGTTTGGAACCTGTACCAAAGGAACCGGTATTGTTGCCGGATATTCAATATGGTTTGTCGAAATGGGATTTAACTACAGATTATCAAGATTCGTTGACCGACTTGTATTTGGTGTTGGTTAACAATCCTAATGTAGTGGTGGAAATACGTTCGCATACCGACTGCCGTCCTTATATAGGACTTACCAACGACACCTTGTCGCAACGCAGAGCCCAATCGGTGGTAGACTTTTTGATATCGAGAGGTATAGAACCGGAACGTATAGTGGCCAAAGGCTATGCCGAACGCGAGCCACGTGTGTTGGATAAGGACATGGTGGTAAAATATGGTGGCAAAGAATTTCAGTTTAAAGCCGGTACGGTGTTGGAATGCGACTATATAAATCTGTTGCAGGGAAAAGATTACCAAGAAGCCGCCCATCAATTAAACCGACGCACCGAATTTAAGGTGTTGCGTGATGATTATGTGTCGAGAAAACTTGTCGACAATATGGCATCGGATACTCCTATAGCAAAAGAAACTGAAGATGGAAAAATAATAGACTTGGTAAACAAACCTATAGAGATAGAACCCGAAAAGCCCGAAATAGTACACGACGAAAATACTATAGCTGTTAAGATGATTCAATCGACAAAAGGTGAGATAGAAGCCATAGTGAACGGGGCAAGAAAACCGGTGCTTATCGACGAAAAATATCCCGAACCGATAGCAATATCGTGGGAAGAAGCTATGAACTACATATATCAAAAACGTCTCACAAAAGAAGACTTTCCGGCACGCGACGATGCTTTTGACTACGAAGGAAACATAGTAGACAAATCGTTGGTAATATTGAAGTCGGTGCAAATAGGTCAAAAACGCTTGGAGAAGGTAGAGGCTGTGGTGCTAAAAGGTTTGGACTACAAATTTGTGATAAATCGTATAGGCTTGGGCGATTTTGGCGAATATGACTTCGACAAACAGCGTGGTAGACTGATTTTTATTGATTAATAACAAACTATAATACATAACGCATAAGCCGCAACCAATATTGCGGCTTATGTTTTTATCTCGAAGATGATAACGATATTAGGACCTACGGCTTGTGGCAAAACAAGATTGGCAGTAGATGTGGCTTTGCACCTATGTGGCGAAATTATAAGTGCCGATTCGCGCCAGGTGTTTAGAGGTATGGATATTGGCACAGGAAAAGATTTGACCGACTATAATGTGGGTGGTGTAGGGGTGCCATATCATTTGATTGATATCAGAGAGCCGGGATATGAGTACAGCGTTTTTGAGTTTCAAACGGATTTCGTAAAGGCATATAATGATATTGTGGATAGAAATAAATTGCCTATACTTTGTGGCGGAACCGGTTTGTATATAGAGGCGGTATTGAGAAATTATCGTTTGGCAGATGTGCCTCAAAACAACGAACTCAGGCTGGAGTTGGAACAATGTTCGGACGAAGACCTCGTGGAGAGGTTGAAAAAATATATATCCTTACATAACCATACCGACACCGAGACTCGAGAACGGTTGATAAGAGCGATAGAAATACAAGAATATCAAGTTCAAAATCCAAATTTGTATGTCGAAATTCCTGATATGAAGCATTTGGTATTAGGGGTGGCGTTTCCGCGCGATTTGGTTATGCAACGTATAGAGAATCGATTGCAGGAAAGATTGCAAAACGGAATGATAGACGAGATAGACTTGTTGCTGAAACAAGGAGTGGAACCTGAGCGTTTGATACGCTATGGGTTGGAATATAAGTATATAACCCTTTATTTGCAAAATGATATATCGTATTCTGAAATGTTTGAAAAACTGAATATCGCCATAAGGCAGTTTGCAAAAAGGCAGATGACCTGGTATAGACGTATGGAGCGTAATGGGGTAGACATACATTGGGTAGATGGAACATTGTCGGATAAAGAAAAATTAGACGAGGTGTGCCGACTATATGAGGGCTTTGCGGCATCGAATAAGGATAAATAACGGTAGCAAATACAAAATTACAGACAACGAAAAATAATACAAAACAAAATATGAAATCGGAATTAGAAGCATTTGAAAGACTATCATCAATATTAGATGAATTGAGACAAAAATGTCCTTGGGATAAGAAGCAGACCATAGACAGTCTTAGATATTTGACTATAGAGGAGGTATACGAACTATCTGATGCCATATTGGAACAAGAGTACGACGAGGTGAAGAAAGAGCTTGGCGATATATTGATGCACATACTTTTTTATTCCAAAATAGCGCACGACGAAAAACGTTTCGACCTTACCGATGTGCTTAATTCTATTTGTGAAAAGCTTATACGCAGACATCCCCATATATACGGCGATGTGGAAGCACAAGATGCCGAAGCCGTAAAGCAGAATTGGGAAAAAATAAAAATGACAGAGGGCCGCACATCGGTGCTTAGCGGTGTGCCTAATTCGTTGCCGGCAATGGTAAAAGCTGTAAGAATGCAGGAAAAAGCCCGTGGTATAGGCTTTGATTGGGATAATGCCGAGCAAGTGAAAGAAAAAGTGTTGGAAGAATACAACGAATTGCAAGTGGAACTGTCGAAAGACGATAATCACGACAAGGTGGAAGCCGAGTTTGGCGACTTGTTGTTTGCCTTGATTAATTGGTCGAGGTTTATAGGTGTAAATCCTGAAGATGCCTTGGAAAGGACCAATAAAAAGTTTAAGGCTCGTTTTCAGTATATGGAACAAAAAAGCAGAGAAACAGGACGGCAGTTGTCGGATATGTCGTTGGCCGAGATGGATATATGGTGGAACGAAGCAAAAAAACAATTGAAGGACTAAAGGCTGTTTGCCAACCACCGAGAGTGGTGCCAGGTTTATTGACGCAGTGTTTGGAAATTGTATAAATAAATGCTGCTGTTTTTTGAAATAGAAAATAAGGAATGACGTTATATACTACATAGCGAAGTGATTAAACTGAAAAATATTATGCAAAGGTATTTATTGATAGTATTGTTGTGGCTGACTACATCGGTGGCTATGGCACAAATCAACGATAAATCGGGGTTTGTGGTGAATGAGAATAGTTTGGAGGTATTCTCGTTCGACAATATTATAACCGATTATTCGATAGATACTGCTGACGGATTTTTTACCCTAAAGGTGTCTGACGACTATTCGGTGTTGCCTGATTATGGATGTCCGTCGCTACCGGTGTTGCAAAAGATTATAGCCATTCCGGAGGGTAGCAGGGCAGAGGTGGAGCTGTATGCCGACGAAGTAGAGGAATATTCGTTGGGCATACATGGCATTTATCAAAAGATGTACCCCGTTCAGCCATCGCAATTTAAGAATGCTGATAATGACAAATGGTGCTTAGATGAGAAGGTTTATGGCAATAATTCGTATTATTGTAATAACCCGGTGGAAATGACCTATATGGGCATTATGCGAGGTATGCGCTTGATAAGGCTTACAGTGTCGCCGTTTGAATATAACCCGGTATTGAACAGATTGAGAATACACAACTATATATCGGCCGATGTGAAGATAAGCGATGTTGACAGAGATAAACTGATATATAATTTGCGGTCGACATCGACACCTTACAGCACAATGGTGTTACGCAATGTGGCAAATACCAAAGCTTATTCCAATGTACTATCGTCGGCTACCGATGTGCCGATAAAATATGTGGTGGTAGCAAGAGATTCGTTCAGGGAGGCATTGCAGCCTTTTGTGCAGTGGAAGACCCGCCAAGGTTTCGATGTGGTGGAATACTATCCGCATTATGCCGCCAACAGAGATACTATAAGAGCTAAACTGTCGGATATGTATCATGGAAGTACACCATTGGATCCGGCTCCGACATTTTTGCTTATAGTGGGTGATGTGGAGCAGATACATTCTTTTATTGGTAGATATACTATTCCGGGCGGTGATGCACATGCCACGGATTTGTATTATGCCGAGTATACCGGTGATATCTATCCCGAAGTATTGTTTGGACGAATGTCGGTAAACAATATATCGCAATTGCAAGCCGTAATAAACAAGACGATAGAGTATGAACAGTATGGTATGCGAGACAAAGAAAAGTTGTCGAAAGCCTTGTTGGTGGCCGGCAAGGAAACTCGCGACCCTGCACCTGCCGTAACCAATGGTCAGTTGAATTATTTGAAGTATACAGTAGCAGATAATTTTGCTATGGATACCGTTTGTTATTACAATGGTACATCTCATAATCAAAAGGAAGATATATTGTTGCAATTATCGTCGATACCCGGTTTTGTAACTTATTCGGGCCATTGTACCGTAGGAGGCTGGTCGTCGCCATATATAACAACTACGGATATGGATACTTTTTCGACTGTAGGGAGCTATTCTTTTGTGGTAAACAATTGTTGCAAGTCGAGCAATTTTGCTTCGGGTGTATGTTTTGGCGAAGCTTTGTTGCGTAGGCCCAATGCAGGTGCAATAGGGGTAATAGGGGCATCGAACGAAACACTTTGGAATGAGGATTATTATTGGAGTGTAGGTGCCAAATATCCTTTTTCGTTATATCCGCAGTATAATAGCGAACTGCTTGGCGCTTTCGACAGAATGTTTCATGTAAGGAACGAAGATATACATGATTATGCCATTACACAAGGTCAGATGTTGCAGGCCGGTAATATGTCGGTGGCTCGGGCCGGATCGCCTTACGAAAATTATTATTGGGAGATATATAACCTTTTGGGCGACCCTTCGCTTATGCCGTTTGTGGGTATGCCCGATACAATGACATTGAATATACACGATACTATAAGACAAGGCGATGTATCTATTGAATGTAGCGGTACTCCTTGGGCACATATTGCCATTTATGAAGATACTGTTTTGTTGGGGGCTACTTTTTTGGAACAATCGGGATACGGAATAGTTCGTTTAAACAAGGCAATAACACACCCTGATATATTACAGACCGCTACGGCACAATATCATATACCTATCATTGATACTATAGCCGCCATTGCACCAACCGGGGCAAAGGTTATACTGTCTGATTATTATTTTGGCGATACGATGGGTAATGCTGTTAAAGAGGTGTACCCCAATCAAAGGGTGTACTTGTACGGCACGCTATCGAATATAGGCGTTGATGATGCTTATGATGTTAAATTCTTGTTGCAAAATGTGGTGGGGGGATATATGATAGCGGATACCCTGATGGTGGACACATTGCAATCCAATGCTTCTTATGCCGGCTTGTTGGCTACGGCGGTTGTGGATAACCGGGTGCAAAATATGACGGTATTTTCGATGAATGCAGTGGCATGTGATAGCACTGAAGATTTCTATAATAAAAGGTTGGAAGTGTTGGTGTCGGCATCAAAGATAGAGCAAAGTCCTGCTTCGTTTAAAGATAGTTTTGTAGGTGCTGCGGTATTGGCATTGCAACCCGATTCGGTATATATATTGGAAGTGCCCATAGCAAATATGGGAAATCATTATTCCGATTCGATATATGTTTCGATATCCACTAATCGTGCTGCCGTTGTTTTGTCGGAATCGTTGGTGGGTATACCATCGTTGCAGGCAGGCGATACTGCCTTAGCGCTATTTACATTGCGAGTGAATAATGTTGCAGATACAGCATTGCAGATAAAAATAGGGGTAGAGGAACGGGATGTATATAACGAAACTACATCCTATTATGTTATAGGAAATGCATTGGAGACTTTCGAAAGGGGTAATTTTACCTTGCTGGAATGGGATACTTCGGCGGTATATTCGTGGTGTATCGATTCTTCGGCCGAAAATTCTTATCGTGGAAAATACTCGGCCAGGTCTGCAAAGATAGAGGGTAGACAATTGTCGGTATTGAAGTTGCCGTTGGAAGTGGTTGCCGACGATACGGTATTGTTTTGGGTGAAGACATCAACAGAGCAGAACTATGATATTTTGACTTTTTATATAGATGGTCAATCGAAGGGTAGTTGGTCGGGCAAGAAAAGTTGGAAATGTTACAAATATCCTATTGCAAAGGGACAGCATCAACTTATGTGGAAATACCAAAAAGACGACGAGACAAATAGTGGTAGCGATGCGGTGTGGATAGATGATTTGGAATTGCCTATGGCAAAATGGAATAAACCTATAATACCGACCGACAACGAGCTGGATATTGATGATTGCGATAAGCCATTGGCAGGTAGAATATATCCCAATCCAGCTAAAAATTATGTGATATTTGAGTTTGATACCAACAGCAGAACCATGGTGACTATATATGATTTGAAAGGGGTGGAGGTGGATAGTTTTGTGATAGACCAAGAAAGAATATATAAACATTCGACCGAGAGATATGTGCCGGGCGTGTATACTATAATGCTTAAAAGCAATGATAAAATACAGATAGAAAAATTGATGATAGTGAAATAGATAAGCATAGATGAATAATAATAAGACAATATATTGTTGGCAGATAGATACCACAAGGAAAGAAAATATTTTAAAGGCCACTGATGGCGATAGTTCGCGAGCCATCAAAGTGGGCGATAAGGTGCATGCCACAACAGCAAAAAAGGCTAAAGAACCCAAGTTTGTAGAGTTTGACTACTCTTATTATGCCAGTCCGGTACCGGCCACCGACTCTATGTTCTGTATAAAAGATACAGTGGACAACAAAGAGGAAGAATATGAAACTATTTCGATAGATTCGATATTTCTTGCAGCAAAAAGAGAAGCGCAACCACGCAAGACAATGTTTCAAAATCACGAATATCAACGTGTGTCATATAGCGAAAAAAATAATGTGCCCGAATATTATCCCGCATGGGTCTTTGTTATTTTGTTGCTTGTCCTGTTGGTTATAGGTTGGATATTTAATGCAAGCAGAGTGCGTGTGCAACAGGTGTTTAAGGCCTCTATGGGACAAAGAAATTTAAATCTTTTGTTTCGCGAAGGAAATATACTTAAAGAAAAGATTATCATACCTATTGTGTCTTCGTTTATAATATTGCTGTCGTTGGTGATATATGCGTTTATGGAGATATATGATTATTCCATTTATACCGAAAGCGGTATAATAAACTACTTGTTGGTGGTGTTTGGAGTAACGGGATTGGTGGTGCTTCGACATATGGTAGTATACTTTTTGGGTAATTTGTTTAAGTTCAAAACGGGTATATTGTACTATTTGGCCAATAATGTGTGCTATTATTTTTTGGAAACAATGTTTTTGTTGCCAATGACGTTTTTCCTATTTTATACCGATACAGATTACCTAAAAATAGTGACTTATGTATTGTTAATTTCTCTCTCAATTTTGGTTTTTTTACGCCTTTTTAGGGGGCTATCGTTAATTTTACTAGAGTCAAGATTTTCACAATTGTATTTATTTTATTATCTTTGCATCGTCGAAGTGATACCATTTTTTGTGTTAATAAAGCTTGTATTATTTTGATAGAAAACTTGTTATATAAATTCTAAAGAGTAGAGATGAAAGTAAAAAACATTCTAATTTCACAACCGGAACCACCAAGTATAGAGAAATCTCCGTACTATAAGCTTATCGAAAAATATAATTTAAATCTTACTTTTTATAAGTTTTTTGATATAGTCGGACTTACTGCTTCGGAGTTCCGGAAAACACGTATTCATTTAAAAGATTATACCGCGGTAATATTTAATAGCAAGAATTCCGTTGACCACTTTTTTAGATTGTCGAAAGAGTTGAGGGAAACCATACCCGAAACCATGAAGTATTTCTGCTCTACTGAGTCGATAGCTCTGTATTTGCAAAACTATATCCAGTATAGAAAACGTAAGATATTTTTTGGAAATCAATATTTCTCGGAATTGGTAGATATTATGACCAAGCACAAAGAAGAGAAATTTTTGTTTCCATGTTCCGACGAAAAACAAACCGAGTATACCAAGATGTTGGACAAAGCCAAGTTTAAATACTCTAAGGCTACCATGTATCGCTCGGTAAGTAAAGACTTGAAAGAATTTAATCTTGAAGACTTTGATATGATAGTATTGTTCTCGCCGATGGGAGTACGTTCGTTGTTGGAAAACTATCCCGACTTTAAAGGCGATAACATATTGGTGGCTGCTTTCGGTGTGTCGACCCATGCCGCTTTGACTGCTGCCGGCGTTAAACTATCGATATTGGCTCCTACCAAAGCCGCTCCTTCGATGTCTGCCGCCATCGAAAATTTTGTATTAGGCAGACAACAAGAAGCAGTGTTGGTTACCAAACCGACATCGTTGAGAAAGTCGTCGCTTAAGAAAACCGGAGTTAAGAAAACTAAATCGGTGTTTACAAGCAAGAGCAAATATAAGGCTTTAATGGAAGAGAAGAAAGCCAAAGCTGCCGAACGCAGAAAGGCACGTGCCGAAGAAAAGGCAAGAAAAGAAGCCGAAAAAGCTGCTCAGTTGTTGGCCGAAGGTAACAATCCTCCTGTTCAAACCGAGAATGTTGCTGCCGAAGAAACTAAATAGAAAATAATTTATAACGAGGAAAAGAGGTAAACAAAACCTCTTTTCCTATTTTGATACTGTCTTACACTTGAAGCAAAAAATGAAACACTATACCTTTACCAAATCCGAACGCTTATGCTCCAAACGTCTTATCGAACATTTGTTTGACAAAGGACAACGTTTCGTGGCTTTCCCTTTTAGCGTGTATTGGTGCGTGATGCCAAACGATGCTATACCCGACAATGCTCAAGTGCTGATAAATGTTTCGAAACGAAAATTTAAAAGAGCAGTGGACCGAAACCGAACAAAACGTGTAATAAGAGAGTGCTACAGATTGCACAAATACGAATTATACGACTTGTTGGAAGCAAAGAATTATAAGATACTGCTGTCGTTAAGCTATATTCAAGACAAGAAACGAAACTATGCCTCGATGGAGGTAAAGTATTTGAATATGCTGAATCAATTGCTAAAAGCCATCGATGGCAACACTTCCGATATAGCAAAAACCGATAATTAATACACCATGGCTATGTTTAAGTGGATACGTAAGATAATGCTGAAGGTGCTGATAGGCATGGTGCGTTTTTACCAGTGTTGTATATCGCCGTATACTCCGCCATCGTGTCGTTTTACTCCCACATGTTCGCAGTATGCCATAGAAGCACTGCGCAAGCATGGTCCATGGAAAGGATTGTGGCTTACAATAAAGCGTATTTTGCGGTGCAACCCCTGGGGGGGCAGTGGCTACGATCCCGTGCCGTAGGTTATGGATGAATTTTTAGTGCAAAGCAGAGATGTGTAAAACAACATGCCTCTGCTTTTTTAGTATCCTCTCTGTTCTATGATTAATTGCTTCGGAAAGGAGGATTTTGTGCTTGCTTATCGTGCTGTGTTATGTTTATCGCCCTCCCTTTTTAAGTAAGATTTTGTCGTTTGGATTTTTTTTCGTAACTTTGCAAATTCAAAATACAAATAAAAAGTCATGGCTAAAGGACGTATTTTATATATAAATCAAGAAATTATACCGTATTCTCCCGAAACGGAAGTATCCTATTATGGACGTTATTTGCCCTCATACATACAAGAACAAGGACGTGAAATACGCACTTTCATGCCTCGTTTTAGTTATGTTAACGAACGTAGAAATCAACTTCACGAAGTTATCCGTTTGTCGGGGATGAATTTGATAATAAACAACTGCGATCATCAGCTTTTGATAAAGGTGGCCTCGATAGCGTCGGCTCGTATGCAGGTTTATTTTATCGACAATGATGAATATTTTACCAAACACGATGGTATTCGTGCCGAAGATGGTACATTCTATCCAGACAACGACGAGCGTATCCTATTTTACGGACGTGGCGCTTTGGAAGCGGTACGCAAACTTTCGTGGCAACCTCATTTAATTCATTACGGCGGTTGGTTTGCTGCAATGGTGCCTTTTTACCTTCGAAGACTAAACAAAGAAAATTCTTTCTTCTCGGGTACCAAGATGGTATTGTCGCTCTTTGGCGATGACTTCCCTGAAAAGTTTAATCCCTTGATGGAGAAAAAACTTAAGTCGGATGGTGCTACGGCAAAGGATTTGAGAATGTATGACGGTTACGATTATATGTCGATTATGAAAACTGCCATCACTTACTCTCATGGTATAGTGATAGCATCGCCAAACGTTAATCCCGAATTGGTGGCATACGCCAAAGAAAACAAGCGACATGTTATAGACTATGCTCCAAAAGAGGAACAATTCCCCGTTATTAACAAACTTTACGACACTTTGATAGGAAGTAATATCAATAACTAATACTTTTTGGATAGCTTTTGCGTTATCATCTTTCGAAGAAGAGAATATGCAAAAGCTATATTTTTTTGATGTTCTTCGTAGTAAAAAATAGATGATTAACGTATTAAATATTGAACGTATGAAATATTTAAAGATATTGAGCATATCATTATTGGCTGTATTGTCGGTGATGTGTGTAAGTTGTGTTGACGATGAAACCGATATGGGTATGGGCTTGCAAGACCCTTCGTCGATATTCAATGGTAAGGTGTGCGATACCATAACAGCAACTGCCGTAACGGTATTGGACGATTCGTTGCTTACTTCCAATTACTCTACAGGTGTTATTGGTTATTATTACGATAATGTTTTTGGTAGTGTAAAGGCTTCTATGTACACTCAAGCGGCTTTGTCGACTCCTTCGACAGGGGTAACCTTTGCCAATGCCACTATCGACTCGGTGGTGGTAAGTTTGGTATGTTCGGGCGCTTATCCAAAACCTTCCGATACCAATGCCGTTGTAGACCTCGAGTTTCAAGTGTACGAAGTAACAGAAGATATGTATTTGGATACATCGTATTATGCTACCGATAGCAAAACTTATTCTGCTTCGCCATACTTCGACGATATGGTAACTTTCAGATTTACCGATACCATAGTTAATTTGAAACTGAACTCGTCGATATATTCTAAGTTCGAAAACAAGGTGTTTGCAAGCAATTCCGAATTCCTCGAAGAGTTGAAGGGATTATTGATTAGAATGAACTACAATACAATGAACAACTATATGTTGTATGTAAACTATTGGGCTATATCCACCGGAATGACCGTATACTACAAAGACGAATCGGGTGTGGCTACCAAGTATTCGTTTTTGTTCGACAAAACCGCTGCTCACTTCAATTCTTATGAGCATAACTACTCGGGCACTCCTTTAAACGTATTTCAAACACAACGTACCGATTCGATAGAAGGTGATCAAAAACTTTATTTGGAAGCTTTGGGCGGAACATCTGTAAAATTCCGTTTCCCATATCTTTCCAACTGGGCTGCCGAGCATCCAAATGCCGTTATACATCAAGCCGAATTGTTTGTATATCTTCCCGATGAAACAGTAAATAGCAATCCTCCCGCATCGTTGATATTGTATCGTTATGATGCCGATGGGTCGTTAAGTGCTATCCCCGATATGTTGGACGGTGTGCTTTCGGAAGGTTTCGATGGCAACTATAATTCCTCTAATCGTAGCTATCGTATGCGCGTTTCGCGTCAAATACAACAAATGGTTTCCGGTAGCGTTCCCGATTTAGGCATGCGTATGTATGTCAACTCGCGACGTTCTGTGGCCAATCGTTGTGTAGTAAGTGGTACTGCTACAGATCAACCAATCAAATTGAAAATTATTTATACCGAATAAATCTATAACATAAAAAAACAATCACCATGAAGCGAAATATTTTATTCTTGGCAGTGCTTTGTGTGGCATCGTTGCAAGCGGTTGCTCAAATAAAGTTCGAAAACTATTACGATAAAGGTAAGATGTACAAATCCATAGAAGGCGAAATGACTGCCGATAGCGTTCGTGTTGGCACGTGGACTTGGTGGCATCCTAATGGAAAAGTATTTCAACAAGGCCAATATGATAATGGCGAGAAAGTAGGCCAATGGATTGTTTATTACGAAGATGAACAAATATGCGCCAAAGAAGATTACGAAAACGGCTATCATCGCAGTTGGCATAAGAATGGCGAACTTAAAAGCGAAATAGCCATAGTGGATGGCAAAAAGAACGGTGTATATAAAGCATGGTACGAAAATGGTACATTGAAAGAAGAGATAACCTTTGTGGACGGTAGCAAAGAAGGTAACGTTCGCGAATGGTACGCCAACGGACAGTTGAAGTTTGAAGGAGAATATTCTAACAATGTGTTGAACTGTTATGGTCGCTGGTGGACCGAAACAGGCAAGAAAGATATGGAAGGTCAGCTTGTAAACGATTTGCAAGATGGTAAATGGATATTTTATTGGAGAACAAATGGCAAAGTAGGTATCGAAGGTACTTACAAAGCTGGTGTCGAAGAAGGCACTTGGACTTACTATTACGAAACGGGCGAAAAATGGCGTTCGGGATTGTATAGCGATGGCGAGAGAGAAGGCAAATGGACCACATGGTACGAAAACGGTAAGAAGTTGCACGAAGGCAATTATGCCGCAGGCAAAGAATATGGCGCTTGGAAATCGTGGTACGAAAATGGAAAACTTAACTATGCCGGCTCTTTCAACGGTGGATTAAAGAACGGAGAATGGAAAGGCTTTTATCAAAATGGCACTCCTAAATATGTGATAAACTACAAAGACGATGTGCGTCATGGAAAAGAATTGCGCTACTACGAAAATGGCAATATCGAATCGGAAGCTTTTTATCGCGACGGTATATACGACGGCGTAGTTAAACGTTACAATCAAAATGGAAAGATAACCGAATCGGGTGCTTTCATAAACGGCAAGAAAGATGGGTTGTGGAGATATTACAACCAAATGGGTGTGCTTTCGTTCGAACAAGAATTTTCGAACGATGTTGCTCATGGCAAGTTTGTGGAATATATAGGCAACGAACGTAAGTCTACCGAAGGTAGCTACAGAAATGGCGAACGTGTGGGAACATGGAGCTATTGGGACAAATATGGCAACCTTACTCTTACCATGACATTTAAAGATGGCCAAATGGTTTCGAAACAGGTTTACGAGTCAAAGAAAGCCGACAGACAGCCGGGCACTCCCTCTAACCAAAATCGAAATAACCAAAAGCAAGGCAACAAGTCGAAGGTGAACAATTCTAAGAGATTTAAATAATCGTTATTCATTGTTCGATGACAGACTTGCTGAAAGGATACACATTGCTGTTGGCATCAAAGTCGCCGCGCCGACAACAGCTTATATCTAAATTGGGCTTTGATGTGGAGGTGGTTTCCATCGATGCCGACGAAGATATCGATGCTGATGTGTTGCCAAGCGATATACCCGGCATATTGGCCCGACGTAAATCGATGGCTTATTCTGTACCGATAGCCGACAGCCATATACTCCTTACTGCCGACACATTGGTGGTGTTGGATGATAAGGTGCTTGGAAAGCCCTCGTCGAGGGAGGAGGCCTATTCTATATTATCTGCCCTTTCGGGCAAACGTCATCAGGTGTATACCGGTGTATGTTTGCGTGCAGAGTGGGGGAGCAGGGTGTTTACCGAGGCTACGGATGTTTGTTTTAAAAACATATCGGACCATGAGATTAACTACTACCTCGACAATTACGAATATATGGACAAAGCCGGCTCCTATGGCATACAGGAATGGATAGGCATGGTGGCCGTAGAGCGTATCGAGGGCGACTTTTACAATGTAATGGGGTTGCCGGTGGCGAGGATTTATAAGGAAATAGTAGACTTTGTAAAGCAGAGATAAAAACAAAATACCACGAAAATGATTCATCGTTTCCGTGGTATTTTATTTTTGTATCTATTCGTTGTCGTTTTTGTGGATTACGTATTTTCTCCATTTTTGCAATACCGTTTCCATATCTTCAGGCAAATCCGATTCGAAATGTAATGCCTTTTTGGTGGTGGGGTGTACAAATCCCAACACTTTGGCATGCAGAGCCTGGCGTGGCAACAGTTCGAAACAATTGTTTACAAACTGCTTGTATTTCGAAAATGTGGTACCTTTCAATATTATGTCGCCGCCGTATGTGTCGTCGTTAAACAGCGGGTGGCCTATATATCTCATATGTGCACGTATTTGGTGTGTACGACCTGTTTCCAATACACATTCCACCAACGATACATATCCAAAACGTTCCACCACGTTCCAATGCGTAACGGCATGTTTGCCTTGGTCGCCGTCTGGAAATACGGTCATTATCTTGCGATCTTTTGGCGAACGCCCCAAGTTTCCTATTATTGTTCCATTGTCTTCGGCAAAGTCGCCCCATACCAATGCGTTGTATTTTCGTTCTATGGTGTGTTCAAAAAACTGTTTGGCAAGGTAGGTTTGTGCCATTTCGTTTTTGGCTATAAGTATCAACCCCGAAGTGTTTTTATCTATTCGGTGTACCAAATATGGTATTACCGGACTGCCGTCGGCGTTGGTTTGTCCTTGAAAATGGAATGTAAGAGCGTTAAGCAGCGTGCCCGTATAGTTGCCATAGCCCGGATGCACCACCAGGTTGGGTTGTTTGTTTACAACTATAACGTCGCCATCTTCGTATACTATATTCAAAGGTATGTCTTGCGGTATTATTTCTATTTCGCGTGGCGGTTCGGGCAACAGCACACTTATCACATCGCCGGGCTTTACCTTGTAACTCGGTTTTGTGGGCTTGTTATTTACCAATATACAATCTGCTTTGGCGGCATTTTGTATCTTGTTTCTCGATGCACCTTCGATACGCGACATTAAAAATTTATCTATGCGTAGCAAACTCTGTCCTTTGTCTACCACCACACGATAATTTTCGTACATTTCGCCTTCTTCGTGTCTCTCGTCGAGTTCTTGTAGTGTTTCGTCTATCATATTACTTACTTATAATGATTTTCGTTGTATGCCAATTGTTGTTTTTCTCGTCTGCAATGCGGATGATATATGCTCCCTGCGGCAAATGGTCTACGTTTATTGTGTTTGTAAAATTGGATTGATAGATACATCTTCCATGCATGTCGTGTATGTATATCATCAGTGCATCGGGGTTTATATTGCTGTTCTCTATTTCGATGTTTATTATATTCTTGGCCGGATTGGGGTATATTGTGGCGTTGCCTCCAAGGCCGTTGTGTTCGTTATGGGCAATGCCCACTGTGGCTTTTACTCCAAAGTATGGGCGTATCATCAGCGCTCCCAACAGTATGCTTTGTTGCCATTCCAGTCCCGTTTTGTAATATATAAACTGTCGTGCGTCGTTGTTGCGGTCGAACCCCAGGTTTATAAAGTTTTTAGAGCGTTGCTCAAAACCCACATATATGGTGCCATTCACTCTTACGCCTCGTTCCAACACATATCTTTTATATTGGTTTAGCGATCCAAACTGAGGATATTGCGCCTGCGAACTTTTGTACATCTCGTTTCCGGGTTCGCCGTTGTTGTCGTCCCATATGGTTATATAGAATGGTATCTCGCTGTTTTCGTCGTTGATGGTTTTGTTAAAGAACATGTCTATCGCCGTAAGGGTGTCGGTGGTGTTCAGCGTAAACTTGTATGCAATGGATATCCTGCTGCTTGTCGATGTTATGCCGTAGCCGTTTTCGGGAGTGCCGTCGTCGTAGGCATAGTAGTTGTCAAACACCTGATTGAACACTATGGTGTCGTTTTCGGGATGCAAGTCGCCGGTTATACCGTTCTTTATTATATGTTTTATTACAAATTCGGCAGCACTGTTCGAGCCCACTGTAAATTTGAAATCGATGGGCGGGGTGGCATGTGCCGCCGCCGTTTGGTAGGTGCCTTCCGGCAAAAAAGGCGAAATATTGTCGTGTCCGCCGCTATAGGTTTCTATCACATTGCCGTTTTTGTCCTCTACCACATAGCTGTAGTTGCATTCCAAATCGTTCGAATAAAGATTGGTTATGGTCAGGTTGCTGTTCGGCAACATATCGCTGTCGCGGTATTGCCTATATGGCATGGCACGATAGTTTCTCAAAAACGAATTGGCGGGCATCACAAAAGCCACGTCTCTTATTGTGGTGTCGCCGGCGCTGCGGCCGTTGTTGATATATACATAGTCTATGTTCCATTGGTCGGTGTTTCCGGCCAAACCGGGTTTGGCGGTGTTGTCCAGCGAACAATAGTTGCGGAAACGAAAACGGAATCTGTCGGAAAAATATACCGAGTCGTCTATCAATATATTCACATATTTGAAAAACAATCCGGTGTTGGCATATAGGGTGTCCAGTTCAAAGCCGGCCGATGCCCACACTATGTTCCATCTCTCGTTTCCGTTGTCATAAAATTCCAATATTATGGAGTCTTCCACAGCCGGAGCGTTGCCTATTCGTTCCCACATATATCCATATCCGCCGCCGGGCTGAAAATAAAAACTCATATATATAGAGTCGGCTACCGTTACCGCTTTCTTGTATGGCACAAACAGCGAGTCGAGGCGTATGCATCTCGATGTAAGTGTGTCGGCGCCAAACTGCGATATGTCTGCATAGTAGTGCAGGTGTCCCGAATCGTTCAGCGCATCCAATGTGGCAACGCCCACCGTGGGCGGAAACACTGCATAGCTGCTGTTTACAAAGGCATGTCTGTCGGTCCACAACGCATTATCGGGATAACCCGAATAGTTAGAAAAATCGTCAAAGAAAGGCAGCTGAAGAACGGCGTCATCCTTTGTATGCATATCCTTTCGGGTGGCATACAGATGTTCCACGGCAGGGTTGCTGTATAGGTCCACCAAGCTTTCCTGTGCCGACAGCGCTCCCACACAAAATACAAACAACAAGCCTAATATATTCTTTTTCATAATAGCAGTGTACATTATTTTTGCCTTTAAAACCAATGCTTACCAACTGAAAAAGCTTTCGCTTTCGTCTTCAAACACTTCGTCCTCCACAGTGGTGGTGTCCACCTTAAAATCTTTCACCAATTTGCTGAAATCGGTGGTGTTTTCCGACTCGTACCATATTTCTATCTCGGTGCCGAAGTGCAAACGTGTGCGACCGTTGTAGTTGGGGCTTTGTTTGGCCACTCTTACATATCGTGGGTCCACATCTTTGGGATAGTGTTCTTTGCCTACGTTTAGCGACGACGACAATATGCTTTTGCGTGCATCCTTGGGGCTCTTGCCCAAAACAAACGGTGCCACCGTTGTGGCGCCTTCTTCGCTATTGCCTTTGCCTATGGTGAGGTCTATCTGCGAGCCCTTTTCAACCTTGGTGTTTTCCGATACCAGGCGACCTTTATAGTATTGTTCCAATACGGCATTCTTAAACTCGCTTTCAACAAAGGTAAGCTTTCCGCCTTCCAGTCCGGCACCTTCCAGTTCCGATATGGCTCGGCGTACGGTCATGTCCACTATATCCGGAACATGTATCTTTTCGGGTCGATACGACGATATTGTAAGATATATTTTTCGTCCCGCTTTTACCTTCTGGTGGGCTATAGGGTCTTGACTCAATATTATGCCACCATTGCTGTTGGGAACAAAAATAGAGTCGATAATTATAAAGTTAAGTTGCGACGCTTGTGGAAAGGTGTTTAATTCTTCGATGTTTTTGCCCACTATTTCGGGAACCGAAAACTCTTCGCCATGACGGCCATACACCTTCAAGAAAAAGTAAATACATATAAATATTACAATACTTACACCCAGCATTAGCAACAGATGTTTGACAAGTGGAAATTTGTAGAAAAATTCTTTTATACTCATTAGTCTTCTATATATTTACAATTACACTTCCAATAACAAGAAGTAGGCTTTTTTATTGTTTTGTGATGAAAAAAAATCAGTGTTAATGATGTCGGTAATAATCTCTCCAACCATAATCAATATAAACTGTCATGCCGCAAAACCTCTGCCACGGCACATCTCCACATCAGCATTCCAATAACATATAAACCTTAAACAACTTATCCTATATATGTTATAGGTGTAACATATATAGGATAGTGTGATAAGATGTATTAGATAAATTACTGATTAATTATTAGTTACGCACAACCCTGCGAACTGCCACACCTTCTGCCGTGGTTATACGCATGGTATAATGACCTTTGCTTAGTTTGGATAGGTCTATTATATGTGAGTTTTCGTATACTGCCGCGGTTCTACCTACTGCATCTAATACTTCTATCTTTTTAATATCCGTGCGGTTGAAGGTGATAGTAGCACTTGTGGGGTTGGGGTAGAATGTAAGATTGCTTAACGCATTTGCACTCTCGATACCTACTTCTTGTATGGTAAGCATAAGGGTTATTACACTGTCGCAACCTTCTGCTGTTGTGCCTCTATATTCATATATACCGCTTTCGGTGTAGGTAGTGTCGTTCCATACATATTCGTTTATGGCAGTATCGACCACTATGTCGTATACCGAATGGTTTATGGTAAGGTTTAATGTTATTATGCTGTCGCAACCACTAAGTGCAGTATAAGTTTGTGTAGGACTATCGGTGCTTTCGGTGTAAGTGATACCATCTATCCAAGTGTAGCTGTCGCAAGCCACAACGGTGTCGGTTATATGATAGCTGTTTATGGTAAGGTTTAGTGTTATTATGCTGTCGCAACCATTGGCAGCAGTATAAATATATGTAGGAGTATTGGTTGTTTCGTAATATGTGATACCATCTATCCAAGTAAGGCTGTCGCACACTTCGTAGGTGTCTATTGTATTGGAACTATGTTTTATGGTAAGGTGTAAGGTTACCACACTATCGCAACCTGCTGCATTAGTCAGTGTATAAATTGCACTATCGGTGCTTTCGGTGTAAGTGATACCATCTATCCAAGTAATGCTGTCGCAAGCTTCGATAGTATTTGTTCCACTGCTTGGTTGGCTTAAGGTAAGTATTAGCATCACAATGCTGTCGCTATTATTGGCAGCTTGCAATGTATCAAAATAAGTACCGGCTCCGGTGGCTATAAATCCATAGTCGTTATATGTTTCGCCGGCACATATAATATCGTATATGGTAGTATCCACACTATCGCACATGCCCACAATATTAGTAAAAAATGTTCCCCAGGTAGGTGAATTTACATAATTGCTTAAACGAGAGCAAGGTACTTTTAGTACTACACTGTCGGGTATATTACTAAAAGAATCATCAACAATAGAATAAGGATTGTTGTACAAAAGAATGTAGTGAGCTAAAACTATTACTTCTCTCAAATTGGAGCAATAGCCAAAAAGATATGCACCGACATTAATAATTAAATCGGAATTAGGTAATCCCTCAAAAGTTACAGACGTTAAATTTGAACAATTATAGAATGCTTTTTGGCCAATAGAAGTAACCGATTGGGGTATATATATGGAAGTTAAACCTGTATTTTCAAAAGCAGACTCTCCCAAAGTAGTAACTTTATCAGGGATAGTAATAGAAGTCAAACTCTGACAATTATTAAAGGCTGAAGTACCAATAGTTCTAACCGAATCGGGGATATTTGTAGTAGTCAGATTGTTACATCCATTAAATGTGTAATCACTTATTGCTCTGACTTTACTTGGTATAGTTATCGAAGTTAATCCACTACAACCACTAAAAGCAGAACTTCCTATCGAAGTAACCGAATCTGGTATAGTTATGGAAGTTAACCCACTGCAACCACTAAAAGTAGAATTTCCTATCGAAGTAATCGAATCTGGTATAGTTATGGAAATTACCCCACTGCAACCACTGAAAGTAGAATTTCCTATCGAAGTAACCGAATTAGGTATGGTTATAGATGTTAAGCCACTACAACCTTCAAAGGCTTTATCTCCAATAGTATCAACTGAATTTGGAATAATTACAGATGTTAATTTACTACAATTTATAAAAGCACTAGTGCCTATAGTTCTAACCGAATTGGGAATAATTACGGAAGTTATATTGGTATCTTGAGAAAAGGCTCCCACAATAGCGGTTACACCATTAGGAATAACCACATTGGTATCGAGTCCTTCATATCCGATAAGTGTAGTTTTTGTACTATCGCTATATATAAATCCCTCCTCTACAAAACCATTCATTTTCTGTGCACCCCATGGGCTGCCGGTGGCTGAGCCATAGTAAATAATATGTTTTACGTTTTGAAAAGCATTACTACCTATCGAAGTAACCGAATCGGGAATTCTAACAGTAGCTAAGCTTGTGCAATTGTTAAAAGTTAGTCTGCCGATGGAAATGAGAGTGTTAGGAAGTGTTATGGAATCCAAACGATTACAAAGATAAAAAGCTCTTTGGTCTATAGTGATAAGAGAATCGGAATTAATTATAGTTTCTAAATTGGTACAATATTCAAACGCAGAGCTGCCTATAAAAGTAACCGAATTGGGTATAGTAATAGAGTTTAAGGTATTACAATATTTAAACAAAGAAGTATTTATAGAGTCGAGCGAGTTGGAGATTGTAGCAGAAGTTAAACCGGTACAATTTTCAAACGCAGAGCTACCTATCGAAGTAACCGAATTAGGTATAGTTACGGAAGTTAAACCGGTACATTTTTTAAACGCAGAACTACCTATTGAATTAAGCGAATCCGATAAGGTGATGGACGTTAAACTTGTACAATTTTGAAATGCAGAGCTGCCGATAGAGGTAACCGAATTGGGTATAATAACAGATGTTATATTAGTATTTTGAGTAAAGGCTCCAATAATAGAAGTAGGACCATTAGGAATAACCACATTGGTATCATGCCCTTCATACCAAATAAGTGTGGCTTTTGTACTATCACTATATATAAATTCATTTTCAACAAATCTATTCATATTCAATGCTCCCCATGGGCTGCCGGTGGCTGAGCCATGGTAAATAATATGTTTTACGTTTTGAAAAGCATTACTACCTATCGAAGTAACCGAATCGGGTATAGTAACAGTAGACAAAGATGTACAATAACTAAAAGATGAACTACCTATCGAAGTAACTGAATCGGGTATAGTAACAGTAGACAAAGATGTACAATAACTAAAAGATGAACTACCTATCGAAGTAACTGAATTTGGTATAGTAATAGAAGATAACGATGTGCAATTACTAAAAACACCATTATTTATAGTAGTGACTGAATTGGGAATAGTTACAGTGGTTAAATTTATGCAACTACGGAAAGCATTATCACCGATAGTAGTAACCGAATTGGGAATAGTAACATTAGATAAAGATTCACACTTAAAAAAAGCATTATTACCGATAGTAGTAACCGAATTGGGTATAGTTATTGATGCTAATTCGGTACATTATGAAAAAACATTTTTGCCAATAGAAGTAAGTGAGTCAGATAAAATTATAGATGTTAAACCACTACCATAAAAAGTATATTCACCTATAGAAGTAACTGAATTGGGAATAATTATAGATGTTAAATTACTGCAACTATAGAAAGTATTATTACCGATAGTAGTAACCGAATTAGGAATAATTACGGAAGTGATATTGGTATTTTTATAAAAGGCTCTTTCAATAGTGATTACACCATTAGGAATAACCACATTTGTATTGTCTCCCATATATCCGATAAGTGTGGTTTTTGTACTATCATTATATATAAATTCATTTTCAACAAATCCATTCATATTCCATGCTCCCCATGGGCTACCGGAGGCTGTGCCATGGTAAATAATATGTTTTACGTCTCTAAAAGCCCAAAAGCCTATAGTGGTAACCGAATTGGGTATAGTAACAGTAGATAACGATGTACAACCATGAAAAGCAGATTCATCTATAGTGGTAACAGAATTAGATATCACAAGGGACCTTAAACTGCTACAACCAGAAAAAGCATAATCATCAATAGTAGTAACCGAATTAGGTATTACAATAGAATCTAAATTAGTACACCAATAAAACGAAAACTCTCCAATATAAGTTATGGAATTAGGTAAAGTTACAGAATTTAATCTATTGTTATAGAGAAAAGCGTAACTTTCAATGGAAGTAACATTGTATGTTATACTATTGTTATCTGTTACCGTAGGTGGTATAACTAGCGAGGTGGCAGAATCGGAGCACCCCGATACTTTAACCGAATTAAAGTCAATTACAGTGTAGATCAAATTGCCTACAGTAAATGTTGTTTGTGCCCAAAGCACGTTGGCACATAACGCTGCGCATAATAGTGTTATTATCTTTTTCATCTTGTTTAATGTTACTTTTAATTTATGAATTAATATTTATAGTATAGTAATAATCAGTAATATATATCATATGTATGCATGATTATTAAGCTACAAAGGTATACATATTTTTGGAATAGTGCAAGGTTTTTATGTGTTTTTTAGCAATATCTCTTGCAACCATGGCAAAAACATTCCACACCACCAAGTATCCACCATATCACTCCTTTAGCCAAAAGCAACGGCAAACAGCCAACGGCACCCCAAAAGACATGTCCTACAAACTGCCTATGAACGTTCCAAAAATTGTTTATAGACGTTTCTAAAATATATTTTGCCCGTTTCAAAAAGTATTTTCAAGCCTTGAAAGTATATTTTCAAGACATGAAAATAGTTTTGTAAGCATATCTGCGAAGTTTTATAGATATGCCAAGAAAGTTTTATAGACGTATCTATGAAGTTTATCAGATATCTCTGTTGTAACAATGGGACGTGGGTTTTGGAATGAGGTGTAGTGATATAACAAAAGAGGCGACGAAACTCAGTGTATAGTTTCGTCGCCTCGTGCAAAGGGCTATGCCTTGAATTGCTTTTATATATTACCGGCATTTTCGAATTGGTGTTGCTCTTCTTCGAGCGACCATATACAGTAGTCGGCTTGTCGCAATATGTAATGAAACAATTCCATTTTTTGATTCAAATCGTTAAGGTTGGAAATTTCGTTCATCAAATTGTCTACCTTTTCTTTCATTTCTACGTCCATGGTATCTGTTTTTTATTGTTTTATATTACTACGTTGATAATCTTTTTTGGTACAAATATTACCTTTTTGGGTGTTTTGCCATCGAGCCATTTTTGAGCGTCGGCGTTGTTCATTATTATTCCCTGTACGTCGTCGGCTTTCAAGTCTAACGGCAATTCGAGCATAAAACGTGTCTTGCCGTTGAACGATACGGGGTAGTTAAACGAGTTTTCTACCAATACACTTTCGTCGCAAACGGGGAAGGCGGCGTTGTTTACGCTGTCGTTGTTGCCCAACAGGTGCCAAAGTTCTTCGGCTATGTGTGGTGCAAACGGCGATATAAGTACAGCCAACGGATTTAATATTTCGCGTTTGTTGCATTTAAGGTTGCCCAGCTCGTTTACGCATATCATAAATGTGCTTACGGCGGTGTTGAACGAGAAGCGTTCTATATCGTCGGTAATCTTTTTGATGGTTTGGTGTAGCTGTTTTAGTTCCGGCTTGGTTGCAGGTTCGTTTGATACATCAAATTCGTTGTTGTCGTTGTGGTATAGTCGCCACAGTTTGCGTATAAAGCGGAACACACCTTCTATGCCGTTGGTATCCCAAGGTTTGGCTTGTTCGATAGGACCTAAGAACATTTCGTATAAGCGAAGGGTGTCGGCGCCATATTTTTCCACCAGGTCGTCGGGGTTTTGAACGTTGTACATCGATTTGGACATCTTTTCCACTTCCCAACCGCATACGTATTTGCCGTCTTCCAATACAAATTCGGCGTCGGCAAATTCGGGGCGCCATTGGCGGAACTTGTCTATATCCAACACATCGTTGTCCACTATGTTTATGTCGACATGTATAGGCATAGTAAATTTGTCTCTACCTTCGATATTTTTAGATACAAAAAGGTTGTTCTTTTCTTTGTCGTAGCCCGATATGTCGTGATATTCTGCCATCTTTTCGAAGTTGTTTACACGATATACAAAGTTTGAGCGGCCTTGTATCATACCTTGGTTTATCAGTTTTTGGAACGGCTCTTCTTTTACGCTTAGTCCTATGTCGAATAGGAATTTGTTCCAGAAACGGCTGTAGATAAGGTGCCCGCTGGCGTGTTCGGCACCGCCCACATAAAGGTCTACATTTTGCCAATAAGCCACCACGTCGTTGTCGAAGTATGCATTATCGTTGGTAGGATCCATATATCGTAGGTAGTATCCGCTCGATCCAGCAAAGCCCGGCATGGTGCTTAGCTCTAATGGGAAAATGGTAGTGTTGTTTATCTTGTCGGTGTCTACCACTTGTTTTGTTTCGGTATCCCAAGCCCAAGCGGTGGCGTGTCCCAATGGTGGTTCGCCGTTTTCGGTAGGCAGGAATTTGTCTATATTGGGCAGTTGCAGTGGCAACGCTTGTAGGTCGATAGGGTAGGGCATACCGTCTTTGTAGTAGATGGGGAATGGTTCGCCCCAGTAGCGTTGGCGGCTGAATATGGCATCGCGCAGGCGGTAGTTTATCTTTCTATCGCCTATACCTTTTTCGTCGAGCCAATTGATGACAGCTTTTATTGCTTCTTTAACTTCCATACCGTCGATGAATCCCGAGTTGATACATGTTCCGGCTTTGCTGTCTTTGCTTTCAGTCCATGTGGTTGGGTCTTCTGGTTGTTCGCCGTCAGGCAACACCACTTGTCGTATAGGCAGATTGAAGTGACGAGCAAAAGCGAAGTCGCGGCTGTCGTGTGCCGGCACTGCCATTATAGCACCTGTGCCATAGCCTGCCAATACGTAGTCCGATACCCAGATAGGTATGCGTTCGTTGGTTAAAGGATTGATGGCGTAGGCGCCGGTAAACACACCCGTTACTTTCTTTACTTCGGTTTGGCGTTCGCGTTCCGAACGATTTTTAGCCCAGTTGAGGTATTCTTCCACTTCGTGGCGTTGTTCGGGAGCGGTGATGTTAAGTATCATTTCGTGTTCGGGACAAAGCACCATAAATGTTACGCCGAATATGGTGTCGGGGCGAGTGGTGAATATCTCAAACTTTTCGTCGCCGCCTTCCAATGCAAAGTATACCGATGCACCTTCGCTGCGTCCTATCCAGTTACGTTGTATTTCTTTAAGGCTGTCGCTCCATTCCACTTGTTCCAAGCCGTCGAGCAGGCGTTGCGAGTAGGCAGTAATCCTCAACGACCATTGGCGCATTAATTTGCGTTCAACGGGGTATCCGCCTCTTACCGATAATCCGCCTACCACTTCGTCGTTGGCTAACACTGTTCCTAATTGTGGACACCAGTTTACCGGTATGTCGGCCAAATAAGCCAAGCGGTAGTTCATAAGCACTTGTTGCTTTTCTTTTTCGCTATAGTTGTTCCACTCTTCGGCAGAGAACGAAAGCTCTTCGCTGCATGCCACATTCAAGCCTTTGCTGCCTTGTTTGGCAAACACTTGTTCGAGTTCTGCTATAGGGCGAGCCTGGTTGGCTTGGTTACAGTAGTAGCTGTTGAACAGTTGTATAAATGTCCATTGAGTCCATATGTAATATTTGGGGTCGCATGTGCGTATCTCTCTGTCCCAGTCGTAGCAAAAACCTATCTTGTCCAATTGTTCGCGGTAGCGTGCAATGTTTTTCTCGGTGGTTATGGCCGGATGTTGACCGGTTTGTATGGCGTATTGTTCAGCCGGAAGGCCGTATGCATCGTATCCCATGGGGTGCAATACGTTGAAACCTTTAAGACGTTTGTATCGTGCAAATATATCGCTGGCTATGTATCCAAGAGGGTGGCCTACATGGAGTCCCGCTCCCGAAGGGTAGGGAAACATATCCAAGATGTAAAATTTAGGCTTGTCGCTGTTGTTTGAAGTTTTGTATGTGTTGTTCTTTCTCCAATAGTTTTGCCATTTTGGCTCTATCTCAATAAAATTATAATCCATATATCGTTGTATTTATTTGCGTTAAAATATGTATTATCTATATATTTATGGTTGATATTCGTTTGTTTACCAACAAAAAACAGTATATATAATATCGTGCAAAATTACGACAAAAAAATGATATGTGAAAGCACTTTGCAGCTATTTTTTGTTTTTTATGCAAAAAGTTGAGCCACAGGAGGTGTGTTGTAACTATAAATATGATGTAAAACAATGATTTACCATTATTGTATAAAAAAAGAAAGAAGTATCGAACGATATCGATACTTCTTTCGGAATATTTATCGGAATATTATGTTTGTTTACTCGTCTTCTTCCAAATCCAAGTCTTCTTCGGGCATAAACCCTTCTTGCATTTCTTCCATTATTTCTTGTAATTCCTCCATCGAAACTCTCTGACAATCTGCCGGCACTTCCACTTCTTCTTTTGCCGGTTTGTCGAACGAAATTTCTTCGGCCACAAGGTGTATGTTTATACCGGAGGCATCGATGTCAAATTCCAACGGCAAATAGTACATTGCACTTTGTACGGGGAAGTTTAGATAATAGTCTTTAGATACCCAAAATTCGATGGAATCGGTAACAATAACCCTTGAGGCTTTAAGGCCCAAAATCTTTTTGGTGTCTTTGCTGAATTCCATTGTATTTGTCAAAGTATCTGCTATAGGGGTAGGAATGCAAAACGAACCCATACCAAGCATACTAAGGTCTATTTCTACGAGCATTTCGCCTTTATTGTTCTTGTCGTAGTACATCTTGGAGGTTCCCATCACGCTGAAAATGGATTTTCCATCGCGTGATTTGATGTATACCTCGCGCATGTTTGCCGGCATCATGGCCAAAGCATCTTGAAATCCTTCTACGCCTTCGGCCGAGATACTGTATTTAATGGTGCCTTCAAACTCTTTGGCAGCATTCTTCTTCTTTTGTCCCATGCCCGGAATCGACAATAGAAGACTTACTAATAATATTCCTACAACTCTCATCTGTTCTATGTTTTATTTGTGATACAAGTAAATTGATACTTTCTAATCAATTATTACATATCTAACAATTCCATGCCTTCTTGGATTGCTTGTATAATACCTTTTAACTCTTCTTCAGGCAATTCGGCATATCCTGCAGGCAATAAGAACTCTGCATCTTTAAGTCTTTCTTTCTTTATTTCAGTAGCTTTGTATGTTACAGAAGAGCCATCTTCCGAAGTAATCACAAATTCAAGGGGAAGACCTTTTAATCCCATAAGTAATATAAGATCGTATTCAGGTCCTATTTCGTCGGTATACCATACTTCAAAACCTTTGTCTTCGCCTTCGTCGTTGAATAAGTGGTAGCGTGCTTTTTTAGCTTTTTGTCCGGCTATTTCTTTGGTTTCGCCATCTATGTATTCAAAATAGAAACCTTCGGTGCATGGTATTGTAAGGCTGTCGATGTCTTTTTGTTCCAATTCTTGTTTGATAAGAATTTTACCGTCGCCTTCGTATGGAGAATCCCATACATCGTTAGTTTTTAGGAAGCTGATATATTGACTGAAGTCTTGAGGTGTGTAAAGTTTGCGACCTTTTACAAGCACTTGTGATGCCTCTGTTTTAAACATAGCATTGTTTTCGTATACTTTTAATGTCAATTCTTCTGTCTTTCCGGCAGCTTCGATACTGTATTTTACTGTGCCGATAAATTTGTTTTGTGCCAATACTGTGGTAGTAAAAGCAAATGCAAAGATGGCAAATGCCACTAATTTAATTCTGTTTTTCATATAGCAAACTAATTTTATTTTTATTAATATTATGTGTTTATTTTATTTCTTGTTCTTTATTCTGTTACGCCTGTTTCGGCACATTGTATTACTTCCTTAGTTTCTTTGTTCGAAATAAATCCTACTATATGGCAGTTTTCTGCTACATATTCAGCGGGCAAGGTGTAGTTAAGTACTACATATCTGCAAGTACCCATTTTACCATCGGCATCTACATCGATACCCCAAAGGTCGGTTACTGTATTGCGTAATACGTGTTTGAATTCGTAGTTTTCGAGTGTTTCAGAACCGTGTGATTGTTTTCCAATTATTCCGTCTTCCATAACAAGAACGGTAAGAGTCAAAGATTCGGCAATGTCTTCCAAAAACTCGATGTTTGACATAATTGTGAGTTGTCTGCTTTGAGGATCGTATTTAGTATTCATATCCATGGCCAATTTTGCAGTAGGATTGTCGGATAGAACGGCGTTGATACCACTTTCCATTTCTGCATATCCCAATATAGCGCCACTGCGATTAATCATTGCAGCAGGGTAGGTAGATACTCCAAAAAAGTCGTGCCAGGTATTTCCTACTTCAGTGCGTAGGTCTTGGTTACCTTCGATAGGTCTCGAGAATAGGCCGGCATGTATGCTTACTGCTATCATTTTATCGCCGGCGGTATTTTGTATTTGCGATATTATTTGATCTGCATCGGGACAGTTTGCACATTTGTTTCCGGTATATTTTTCTACGAATATACGTTGAGTGTGATCGTCAATAGTAGAGCCATTGTACCATGTGCCGTTGCTTCCCGAAAAGATAAGATAATCGTCGTTTTCTATTTTGTCGCAACTTGCAAAAGCTACCATAACAGCCAATGCAATAGCGGTTATATTAAATAATCTCTTCATCTTATTCTCTATTTATCTTGTTATTAAAAACTACTTGTTAGCGATACCATAAGGCCGTTGCTTGCAGGTACCTCGCGACATACACCGCCTATACACAACAAGCCTCTGCGTTGTTTGCCGTAGCCTATTTGTAAGCGTGTGGTGTTGTGGGTGTAGCCTACCGATACATTATAGTAGTGTTCTTTGCTTCCGTTATAATTGTATTGGTCCGATACCGACAAGAAGAATGCCGAAGTAAAGTTCCATTCAACCAAAGCCATCAACCAATCGCCACTGCGTTTGTCTTCGTCGAAGTATTCGATATTACTCTTCAGCCATTGTAGTTCTCCACGCAACACATTTTTAGAGTTCATTTTGTATGTGTAGTCGGCTACCACTACGTTGTTGTAGTGTATATCTCCGTGTTCGTTTTCCATAACGGGATTGAATGCTATGTAGGCATAGGTAAGAGCAAGTTTCGATTTTTTAGATAACTTCTTGCTTATTTCCATGTTAAAGTCTTGGTAGTATAACTCGTCGCCTACTTTAAAGAAATCAGATGTATATCCGTCAGTACCCTTTTCGCCTATGGTAGTATAGCCTTCCAATGGTTGTTTGTCTATCGACATTATTTGCGAGTAGTTCAATTTAAGGGTAGTACCATATTTTCCGCCAAGCCATGTGTCTTTCTTTATGGAATAGGTAACATCGGCTTGTATGCCCATCTCGCCGTTCACTTGGGTGATGGCAGGATAAAGAGCCATAAGAGCGTATGTATGTTGTTTGCTCATGGCAGGGATATAGTTGATGTAAAGCATTTCGCCTGTAGAAGTGCGTTCCGATTTAAAACCCATATTGTCGATACGTTTGGCTTGCAAGTTGATGCCTAAACCTTTTTGAGAGTATGAAGCCGACACAAACAACGCATTTCCGTTTTTATAGATATAGTTATTCAAAGCATTAGGGTCTTGGCTTTTTATTGCATATTCGGCTTGCAAACCCCAATTGCCATGTGCCAAATCCATTCTGAAAGCACCTGCTCCAACATTTAGAGGAAGGTTTAATTTATATCCCTCGATAGGCGACAATATAGTTTGGTCTTCTTCGTATTTGCTTACAAAGCCGGCACCAAGGGTGACGCGTGTTTTGCTTTCTTCGAAGTTTTTTATCAAAGAGTTCAACGAAAATTCACCGTCGATACCTCTTACCAATCCTTTGCCGTAATCCCAATAGTAGCGTTGTTTGCCCACCATCGATTTGATGATTACACCATCAACGGGACGAAACTTAACGTTAACCCCCATCATGGCATTGTCGAGGCCTAAGTTGCGGTCTTCGTAAGAACGAAATATAAGTCCGTTGCCATATTGGTCGTAGAAGTTGCCGGCTGTTATTTCGAACATATCGTTTTGATAGCTCATAAATTTATTGGCTATACCGGCACCTTTGTATTGCGAGTTGAAACCCAAGATAGGGTCGAGGTACGATTCGAAACGTACGCCGGCCGAAAAACCGCCATTGGTGTAGAGCAGGTTTGCAAATACATTCGACAACATTTTTTGCGGTACGTCTTCGGCGCCTATGGCCGAATCTTGGCGAGAGAACTGTGCATCTATCTGAAAGTTCCCCGTAACCTGACCACCTCCAAGCGTTTGAGCACCGAGTTGTAATGTAAGCACCACAGCACTCAACGTTATAAGTAATTTCTTCATAGTATCTTAAATTATTTGCTTTCCGAGATGTCTTCTCCGTTCATTACTTTTCTTACAAGTTCGATAAGCTCTTCTTCGCTACCTTCTACGAATGATGTATGTTGCCATACTACTTCGCCTTTACCGTTTATTATAAAGGTGTGAGGAACGTTAACCACATTCATGGCACGTTTTAAGTCTTGGTTTTGGTCGATATATACTTCGTATTCCCAACCACTACCATTTACCAAAGGTTTTACGCGCGAAGCACCTCTTGCATCGTCGATGCTTACAGCTATAATTTTTACGCCTGTTTCTTCTTGCCAATCTTCATAAACTTCTTTTATGGTATTGAGTTCTCTCAAACAAGGTTTGCACCATGTAGCCCAAAAACTTAATATGTAAGGCTTACCATCATTATTAAATGTCGATGTTTGTACTGTTTTACCATCCAATGTTTTTACCGATACGTTTTCGGGTAAAGTAGGGAAACTTTTTGTTTCTTGTGCAAACATTCCTATCGAAAGGAATAGTGCGAAAGCACTTACTAATAACTTCTTCATCTTTTAAAGTATTAAAATTGTTTGTGTTCTATTTATTATTTCTGCCTTGCTGCTATGTCTTTTACCAAAAGCATAAGGGCTTGTTTACATTCATTATTTGGTAGGGTCTGTAGCAATTCGTATGCTTTGCCGATATGGTAATCGATAGCTTTTTTGGATTGTTCGATACCTCCCCAATTGGTTATCATGTCTATTATATTGTCTACTTCGGCTTGTGTTATAGTTTCTTTGCGGTATATGTTTTCTACAAATTCTCGTTGACTGCTGTCGGCGTTTCTCAACCCGCATATAAGAGGCAATGTTATTTTCTGTTCTCTGATATCGTTGCCGTATGCTTTGCCGGTGTCGAGGCCTTTTGAATAGTCGAGTATATCGTCTTGTATTTGGAAGGCTATGCCTAAGCATTGACCGAACTCATACATTTTTTGTTTATCGCTCTCGTCGCCCCGGCCTACTATTGCACCTATTTTGCAACATGCCGAAAACAACACTGCAGTTTTCTTTCGTATTACTTCGTAGTACTTTTCTTCGGTAAGATTGTATTCGCGGGCGTTTTCTTGTTGTAGCAATTCGCCTTCGCCCATTTCTTGCGCTACACGACTTATGGTTTTAAGTATTTCGTTGTCTTCGATATCAACCAATATATTAAGAGCTTTGGCATAAAGATAGTCTCCGGCCAGCACTGCCAATTTATTGCCCCAAATACTATTCAATGTTTGTTTGCCTCTTCTCAGTAGCGATTCGTCTACCACATCGTCGTGGATAAGGGTGGTTATGTGTAAGGTTTCTACAGCCAACGCAGCACGCACTGCCTTGTCCGACATATTGCCAAATGCCCCTGCAATAAGCAACAGCAATGTAGGACGCAACTGTTTACCTCTTGTTTGTCCTACATGTGTAAGCATATCGTCCAAGAGTTTTATACCGCTGTCCGACAACCCTTCGTACAATAGGTTAAACTCCCCGATGGAATCTTTTATTGGTTTTATTATTTCTTCTCTTAAAGCCATACAATAAAAGTACCTTAATATTTTTATTCGCCCCAGCTTGTACCATCAAAGCAATGTGTACATATCTTTTCCTTAGGCATTCCTATTGCTTTTTGGATAATACCCAATGTGTTGAACTTTAAAGTATCTACACCTAAATGTTTACGCAACACTTCTACCATATTGGCATATTCTTTTGATGTTTCGTCCATGTAGCGTTCCAAATTCTTGGCGCTGTCGCCTTCAAGTTCTTTAATTACTCTGCGGGTGATAAGCTCCATTTCGTTTTTCGATGCTGTAAAGTTCAAATAGTTACAGCCACATACCAATGGGGGACAACTTATTCTTACATGTATCTCTTTGGCACCATATTCGTAAAGCATCTTTACATTGTCTTTAAGCTGAGTGCCTCTTACTATCGAGTCGTCGCAAAAAATAGCTCTTTTGCCCGAAAGCACTGCTCTGTTTGGTAAAAGTTTCATTTTAGCCACATGTTCGCGTTCTTCTTGGCTTATTGGCATAAAACTTCTCGACCATGTAGGGGTGTATTTAACCACTCCGCGTTGGTAGGGGATACCTTTACCTGCTGCATATCCCAATGCCATTCCTATTCCTGAATCGGGTATGGCCGATACAAAATCAGCTTCAACATCGTCTAGCAAGCCCATTTCGTATCCTCCTTTGTAGCGTACTTCTTCGGAGTTTATTCCTTCGTAGTCTACACATGGAAAACCATAGTATATCCATAGGAAAGAGCATATCTGCATTTTATCATTGGGTGCAAGCAATTGTGTAATTCCAAGAGGTGTTATTTTAATTATTTCGCCCGGAGCCACAAAACGTTCGGTTGTGTAGTCTAAGTTTATATAGCTATGGCTTTCCATTGCCACTGCATATCCGTCGTCATTTTTTCCTATTACAATAGGGGTGCGGCCATAAAAGTCTCGTGCTGCTATTATGCCATCTTCGGTAAGTATAAGCATCGAGCATGACCCTTTTATTCTTTTAAACACATTTTTTATACCGTCGACAAAGTCGGTGCCTTGTGTTATCATCAGGGCTACCAATTCAGTGGGATTGGTGGAGCCTGAACTGAGTTCGGTAAATTGTTGCTTCTTTTCCAAACATTCTTTTTCCAACTCTGCTATATTGTTTATTCTACCTACGGTAACAATGGCAAAACGGCCCAAGTGTGAGTTTACCACTATGGGTTGAGAATCGGTATCGCTTATAACGCCTAAGCCATACTTTCCTTTAAACTTGCCAAGTTCGTCGTTAAACTTAGTTCTGAAATATGAGTTTTGGATATTGTGTATGGAACGATGAAAAATACCATCTTCGATTGTTACCATACCTCCTCTTTTTGTGCCTAAATGTGAGTGATAGTCTGTGCCATAGAATAAATCAGTGGAACACGAGCGCTTGGAAACTACACCAAAAAAACCTCCCATAGTATTGTTATTTAAGATATTATAATTATTATAGCAATGTATTTTATTTTGCAAATATACAACTTTATTGTCAAAATAAAAAGTGTTGTTGTACAAATAATAAAAAGAGGGAGTTTTTTTGCTCCCTCTTTTGGTTTTTATTTATCATCTTAAAACTTCTATAACGCCATTCCGTTGAATATTTCCTAAGTATCCCTTTCCTACAAATCGGTAGAAGTATGTACCTGCCGGAATATTTTCGGCACCCGGATCCCAAAAGTCTTCTTCGCTTGTAATGTTTTCTTTATGGTATACTCGTTTACCCCAGCGGTCGAATATCGAAAGTTCGTTTGTAGGATAACCCAAACCATCTACAAGGTTCTTGATGGCAAACACATCGTTGATTCCGTCACCATTGGCTGTGATAACATTGGGGAATTGCAAGAAGTCGTTAACCAATACTAATCTACTATCTGCGGTATCAGCACATACTATGTAGTTACCACTCGGTGCCAAGTTTTTGGTCATGGCCACTAATTGTATTTTATATTCGCCGGCTATACTTTGGTCGTCGAATGCACGGAATGTATATGTTGGCTCGTATTCTTTCAAAGTGGTTACCGATTGAGTCAAATCCTTATCGTATTGTATTTTCCAATAGTATATGTTATCCGAGTTGTGTGGCATGGTAAGGTTGTTGAACTGTACATCGGGGTGCAACACTGTAGGTGTTTCCGGATTCCACGAGAATTTGGCTTTCGGACTTGGATATACCGATACAAAGTTTTTGTATTGTATGGAGTCTATACAGCCGTTGTGTGATATTGCATAATATTTAAAGTCATACAATCCGGCGTAGTATAAGTGTGATGGGTTTTCTTCTTCCGATATGTGACCGTCGCCGAATTCCCATCTGTATTTGTCGGCACCTATAGTTCTGTTTTTAATCTTTATGTCCAATGGTTCGCAACCTTCTATAAACGGTAAGCCCGATATGTCGAAGTTTGGAATTGGTTTAGGAGCCACATCTACCACTCTGTCGTCGCGGCCCGGACAACGCACACCTTCCATAGTGTTTATTACTTCTACTTCGTAGTTAGTGGCTATACCACCGGTTTTTAATGTCCATATCTTTTGACTGGTTTCGTATGTTGGAGACCATGTGTAGCTGTAGTTGTTTTGAGCAGCTTTACCATCATCGGCATTAAGTAGGAATGATTCATCGTCACACAATGCTGTGTCGGGTCCCAAGTTGGGTTTAGGAGTCCATATAGTGGTTATACCTGTACATGTGTCCCATTGGCAACCGAACGAGTCGATGATAGAAACATTTAATATAAAGAAACCTGATGTATCGGGAGTGGTAACTTTACCTGTCGAAGCTGAAGTAGTTTCGATTTTTATGCCCGGAGTTCTTTCAGACCATAAAATAGTGTCTATGCCAACGTTGTAAGTCCAGTCGGAAGTGTTGATGTTACACAATTCCATCGACCAGCT
The DNA here is from genome assembly GCA_017555745.1 of Bacteroidales bacterium. GTDB lineage: Bacteria > Bacteroidota > Bacteroidia > Bacteroidales > P3 > HGM05376. Next base: position 15,625 of record JAFZFU010000024.1, on the reverse strand, counting down.
GAATACCCAACCGTTATCTTGACCCCAAGTGTCGCAAACTTCGATACTCCATTGTCCGTTTAGCGAACATCCTACAAGACCATTGAAATCTTGTGATGGTTTGTAAAAGCCCATTTTGGCAGTTCTGTGGCTCGAGTCGGTAGTGTTGAATGATTGTTGACCCGGTGCAGCATCTGTTTCCAAATAACCATTGGGAAGTGTGCTTCCGAAATCGTATTGTACGGGCACCTGGGTACTATTGTCTACCACATATATTGCATTTGCCAAAGGAGCGTTTAGGTTGCCGGCGGCATCGCGGTAGCCATAGTCGGTATTGTTAGACCAACAATAAGTCCAACCCACACCGGGAATATTGTATAGCGAATCGCAATATCCCGCAGTACCTGAACCATCGTATGTGTGGTGTGAACCACCACCGTATGGTAAGCCAAAATAGTGTCCGCTACCACCACCACCGGGGTTGCGTATTTCGCCTGTTACATTGTCTGTTTGCTGCTGTTCTTTATATTTCAATACTGCAGATTGTCCTTCGGGACATTTTATAGCCAACTTTAAGTCGCCCATAAACTCATGTTCCATATTTACGCATATCGAACAAATATCGTTTGCAGACTGAATTTTACGTCCTGCCGGGAATTCGGTGAAACGTACGGGTGCTTCGTAACATTGTACGTCACATTTAGGACCGTCGGGTATAAATGTACGAGAGTTGTTTTCTGCAGCTGCCTCTTTTACGAATGAGATAGGTTCTGTAATAATTGTTGCATCGTTGCCCGAACCTACTTTGATGGTTGCGTACGATGTGTTACAAATAGTGGGAAGGTTGAATATTGTTTTGATAGGGTTTTTGGCTATACGTACACGTGCCGAAATCGATTTGGTGTTTGTACATCCATTGGTGTCGGTTACTGTTACAAACAAGTCGTATCCTTGAACGGCTTGGTAATAGTGTGTCGGAGCGTCTTCGCCAATTCTTTCGGTAACACCGCCATCGCCAAAAGTCCATTTGTATTTCGATAATTCTACCGATTGGTGGTAATACAAATCGTTTTCGGGGAATATGGTTTTGATAGGAATCGTTGCTCTGTCGCCGAAACATAAGTCAAAGGCGTGAAACCACAAAGTATCGAAACCTATAACAACATCGGTGTTAATGCTGTCGAATATGGTATCTAAGTCGTAGTCGTAAGTTACTTTTTTGGGATAATCCACACCACCAACTACTCTGTAGAATACAGTATCCCATTCCAATTCTATAGCTTGACATGGTTTACCACATACTACGTTTATCGAAAAACCTTTACCTACTTGTCCGTTATTGTTCGATTTAAAGCGTAGTGTTATACTATTACCTGTTGCATATATTTGTTGAAATAAAATCGAAGCGTTGTTGTTGGCTTTGTACATAAGTTGCGAGTTGGTGCTTGGACCATCATATATAAATAATGTGTCACCGGGTTCTACATCAAACTCGTCTATAGCCAATGTCAATCGGTTTGGATCGTAGCACGAAGTATCTATAAACGTAACAGTGTAGTTTTCGCCGTCGGCATAGTAGTTACCGCTGGCATCCGAGTCGGTAAGGCGTATACCTTCGTCAGGCAACTCGACTGTTTGTCCGTTCAATTCCGAAATTTTCTTTACAGCTTGGTTTTGCGCATATACACTGCCTATTGCTACTAAAACCAGCATTACAACAAAAGTAAAAAACCTTTTCATCGTATTATCTCCTATGTTTGTTGTTATTTTTTGTTTTCGTTATTTGCGTTGTATGCGTCGTTGGCCAATTTGTCAGCCAAATTGTAGATTTCCACTACCGGGCGCAAAACCAAGTATCTATACTCGTTGTCAACAATTTCGAAGTATATTTCTCTTCCCCAGTGGCGGTGTTGAAAACCATAGAAACTGTAGGCATATACGCTGAAAGTGTTTAAATCTATTTCCACGTCGGCTGCCAATGGAATATTGGTGCTGTTGCTTACAACATCCGATATGCTGTATACTATCGCACTGTCGGGCAGAACGTTGGCTTTGTAAAATGCTGATTGCGCATATTGGCAGTAATGCTCCAACTTTGATTGTGGAAGCGATTCGTAGTCTTCCTGCGAAAAGTGTGGAGACACCAATCTGTAACAATCTTGTCCTTTAACTGTAAATGCTATGCAAAAAAGCATACATAAACACAATAACTTCGACTTATTCATAACTTTACTTTTTAGTTTATTATTCTATATTTTATCCATAAGACTATTTTTCGCGTCGTTGGGTAGTTAAACGTGTGTTAAATATCTCTATTTATATATTAAATAGTGTTTACTGTGTCTTTTTCGTTTATCTACGCCTAAACACAACTCTCCCCAAAAACCAATCAACAAGATTGTTTATCAATTGGTTATGTCGGTAAAAGAGTCATTCGAGACTACAAATAATCAACTGCAAAGATAGATTTTTTTTACGACTGTACAAAGATTTTTTCTTATTTTTTTTGTCTTTGGAAGAGTGTGAGGGTGATGAATTGAATATAATACTTTGTATGGTGTTGATGATTAGTTTTTTAAATAATTGCCGAATGGTGATGTTTTTTTTCAACATGCCGGTATTTTTTTTATAACTAAAACGCCGAAGAATTTGATGGGTAAGGAAGATGCTGTTTCCTTTGGAAAGCACTTTTGAAAAGAATGAAAGTTTAAGCACTATGCATCTGCCTTGAAAATCTCTTAACTTAATAGTAAAATTAAACTATATTAACTCGGTGTGATTTAACTCGAAAAATCGAATATTTGTCGCCGGAATATTTATTTTGCAAAAATATTCCACTCTCGCGAGGTTTAAAATATAAGTGGTTGATTGTCAAGTGTAGTGTTTTCTTCAAAAAAAGATACCCTATTGATTTTTTGCTCATACTATACTGCAAAATCCTTCATGAGGGGGTCTTGAACACTTCATGGTAGGGTGTGAATAAATGCATCACGGGGAAAAATCGACTGCATCGTGATACTTTTTTATCTCCATCGGGAGGGAAAAACCACGTTGTCGGGAGTCGATAATCGACTTTGTTTAACATTTTGGATTTTTCTTTAACATTTCAACGTCTCTTTCTTGTGTTGTGTCCACACTTTTCCGGTATGTTATTTTTTTATCTTATATTGCACTGAAAAACAGAAATATGTTGTCTTTGTTTGTGTGATATTGTCTGTTAAGCATAAACAAAACGCTCGAAATACTTTTATATGTCCCAAAAAACACGTATTTTTGCAGTTTTGAATTAAGTTGAAATAAAATAATAAGATAACAGAATATCATGGGATTACAATGTGGCATAGTGGGACTTCCCAACGTTGGAAAGTCGACCTTATTTAATTGTTTAAGCAATGCAAAAGCCCAAGCGGCTAATTTTCCGTTTTGTACAATAGAGCCCAACGTGGGTGTTATTACTGTTCCTGATGAACGATTGAACAAGTTGGCCGAAATAGAAAATCCTCAAAGTGTAGTGCCTGCCACTGTTGAGATAGTGGATATAGCAGGTTTGGTACGTGGTGCAAGCAAGGGCGAAGGCCTTGGAAATAAGTTTCTTTCCAATATTCGCGAAACTGATGCCATTATACATGTGCTTCGTTGTTTCGAAGACGACAATATTACTCACGTAGATGGCAACGTAAACCCTGTTCGCGACAAGGAAACTATAGATACAGAATTGCAAATAAAGGATTTGGAAACAATAGAAAACCGTTTTGCCAAAGAAGAGAAAAAGGCTAAAACCGGCGGTGACCCAAAAGCCAAAAAATTGGTGGAGGTAATGGCTTTGTACAAAGAAGCTTTGCTGCAAGGTAAGTCGGCTCGAACAGTGCAACTCGACGACAGTCAGTTAGAAGCCGCCAAAGACCTTATGTTGCTTACTGCCAAACCAATACTTTATGTTTGTAATGTCGACGAAACTGCTGTGGTAAATGGCAATAAATACGTAGATGCCGTACGTGAAGCAATAAAAGACGAGAATGCCGAATTGCTTGTGATAGGTGCCGGAATAGAAGCCGATATAGCCGAATTGGAAACATTTGAAGAAAAACAAATGTTTTTGGAAGATTTGGGTTTGGAAGAGTCGGGCGTAAACCGCTTGATAAAAGCTGCGTATAAACTTCTTGATTTGCAAACATTCCTAACAGCAGGTCCAAAAGAAGTAAGAGCATGGACTTTCCGCAAAGGCATGAAAGCTCCTCAAACAGCAGGTGTTATACATAGCGATTTCGAAAAAGGTTTTATTCGTGCCGAAGTGATAAAATACGACGACTACGTAACCTTAGGCTCCGAAGCCAAATGTAAAGAAATGGGAAAAATGAGCGTGGAAGGAAAAGAATACGTAGTACAAGACGGCGATATTATGCACTTCCGTTTCAATGTGTAATACATATTTTGTTTAATACCATTATAGTACGATACTATGGACTTTAAATTGGTAGCAGACTTTGAGCCTATGGGCGACCAACCCGCAGCCATCAAGCAACTTGTAGATGGAATTAACATCGGACAAAGGGGACAGGTGTTGTTGGGTGTTACCGGCTCGGGAAAGACTTTTACTATTGCCAATGTGATAGCCCAAGTAAAAAAGCCTACACTGATACTGAGCCACAACAAAACGTTGGCGGCACAGCTCTATGGTGAATTTAAGCAGTTTTTTCCACACAATGCGGTAGAGTACTTCGTATCGTACTATGATTATTATCAGCCCGAAGCGTTTATTCCTCAAACTAATACATATATCGAGAAAGATTTGGCGATAAACGATAACTTGGAAAAGTTGCGTATACGCGCAAGTTCGGCGTTGCTTTCGGGTCGTAAGGATGTAATAGTAGTAAGTTCTGTATCTTGTATATACGGCATAGGAAATCCCGAAGAGTTTAAAAATGGGACAATATATCTTAAGGTAGGGCAGCAGTTGGATAGAGATAGGTTTTTGCTCAATCTGGTAGACTCTCTTTATGCCCGAAACGAGATAGAATTTACCAACGGACGTTTTAGAGTTAAAGGTGATACTGTAGACGTATTTCCTTCAGGTGCAGATTTCTGTTACAGAATATCATTTTGGGACGACGAGATAGACAGTCTGGAATCGTTCGAACCGGCAACGGGACATCGTATAGAATCTTTAACGGAGATAGTTATTTATCCCGCAAGCAACTTCCTTACCTCGAAGGACCAAATTAATACTACGTTGTTCCAGATAGAGAATGATATGTTTGAACGACGCGATCAATTTATACTCGAGGGACGTATGCTCGAAGCCAAACGTTTGGAGGAGAGGGTAAACTACGACCTTGAGATGATTCGTGAAGTGGGATACTGCAGTGGTATCGAAAACTATTCGAGATATTTCGACGGGCGCCAAGAAGGGTCGCGCCCATTCTGCTTGTTGGATTATTTTCCCGATGATTTTCTTATTGTTATCGACGAAAGTCACGTTACCATACCGCAGATAAGGGCTATGTTTATGGGCGATCGTAACCGAAAAAGCGTATTGGTGGAATATGGCTTCAGATTGCCTTCGGCTTTGGATAACCGACCGCTTACTTTCGAAGAGTTTTACGACCTTAGCCCACAAACCATATATGTTAGTGCCACACCGGCCAAATACGAACTTGCCGAAAGTGAGGGTGTAATTGCCGAACAGGTGATACGTCCCACCGGTTTGTTAGACCCCGTTGTGTTGGTGCGTCCTGCCATGACACAAGTCGACGACCTCCTCGATGAGATTGGCGACACAGTGGCAAAAGGTGAACGGGTGTTGGTAACCACCATAACCAAGCGCATGGCCGAAGAACTTGCAAGGTATCTTGGCAACGTGGGCATAAAAGCCAAATATATACACTCGGATGTGGATACTTTGGAACGTATAGAAACCCTTCGCGACCTCCGACTTGGTGTGTTTGATGTATTGGTTGGTGTAAACTTATTGCGCGAGGGTTTGGACTTGCCCGAAGTGAGCCTTGTGGCTATACTCGATGCCGATAAAGAAGGTTTCTTGCGTTCGGATAGCGCTATGATACAGACTATAGGTCGTGCCGCTCGTAATGTGAATAGTCGTGCCATATTGTATGGCGACAAAATAACCGGCTCTATGCAGCGCGCCATCGACGAAACCAATCGCCATCGCGAGAAACAGATACGATACAATCAGGAACATAATATAGTCCCCCGTCAGATAGTGAAAACAACGGAGGCAATATTGGGACAGACATCGGTTATAGATATGGCGGCGGAAATGGGCGCGGAATATAATGTTACCAAAAAACAAGAAACCAAAGCCGATAATAATGTTAAGGAGGTGAGCGAACCGGTGCTTACATACAAAACCAAGGAGGAAATGAAGAAAGCTCTGAAAGTGGCCAAACACAATATGCAAAAAGCTGCCAAGGAACTTGACTATGTGAATGCTGCAAAGTATCGCGACGAGATAACAAAACTACAAGATATATTGGGAATGTCGTAATCTGTGGTGAATGTCGTTGTCTTTGTCAACTAACAAAAATGTGTTGAAAATTAGAAAGTATAATCCCTTATAAAAGGAGAAAAATAGCGTAATTTTGAAGAAGTAATACTTCGGTGCAAAGAACAATAAATGTGTTGTTATTGTTGAGATTAGCAATGTTCGCTGCATTCTCGGTTGTTTAAAAAACTTGCTCGATACCGATAATCGTAGAACAATATACCGTTTTATTTGTTCATCAAAGAAGGTATTGTGGATAAATAGTTGTGCTTTTCGCAGTGCGAAAGGCATGGCAATAGATAAATAAAAACCAAAATAAATGGAAGCAAAACTAAGTTCGAACGTAAGAAAGGTAATAGTTAATAGTAGAGACGAAGCACTTCGCCTGTGTAGCGACAGCGTGGGGATAGAGCATATCTTTTTGGGAATGCTGAGAGAAAAAGACTGTTCGGCCATTCATCTTTTGAGTGGTATGAGTGTCGATTTGCCGGCTATGAAAATAAAGATTGAGGATGCTGTACGTAACACCGATTCGTCGGTGCAGTATCGTCAAGATAGTGATATACCTATGCTGCGTCAAGCCGAAAAAGTGCTTAAGATATCTTTTTTGGAAAGTGCTAAATATAAGAGTGCCGAAATACAAACCATTCATCTTTTGCTTGCTATTTTGGTAGAAAACGAAAATGTGGTGAGCCGATATTTAGAACGTCAAGGCGTAACCTACACTAAGTTGTGCTCGATATATAAAAAGGAATATAAGAGTGATGTTGATGAGATTTCATCAACAGACGAATTCGATAAGATACAAAATAGTATAGGCAATAACGACGATGATGATACTTTGCCATACAATCCTTCGTCGAACGATTACAATAATAGTCGCAACGACTATAAACCATCGTCCGATTCGGGTAACAAAACTCCTGCTTTGGAAAACTTTGGTCGCGACCTTACACGTGCCGCCGAAGAAAACAGATTGGACCCCATCGTTGGACGCGAGAAGGAGTTGGAGCGTATAGCGCAGGTATTAAGTCGTAGGAAGAAAAACAATCCCTTGCTTATCGGCGAGCCGGGTGTGGGCAAGTCGGCAATAGCCGAAGGATTGGCCATAAGAATAGTAGAAGGCAAGGTGCCTCGCACTCTCCACAACAAGCGTATCATCACTCTTGATTTGGCATCGTTGGTGGCCGGTACTAAGTATCGTGGCCAATTTGAAGAACGAATGAAAGCCATAATCAATGAATTGGAGAAGAATCCGGATATTATAGTTTTTATAGACGAAATACATACCATAATAGGAGCCGGCAGCGCATCGGGTTCGCTTGATGCTTCAAATATGTTTAAACCGGCGTTGGCTCGTGGCGAAATACAATGTATAGGTGCCACCACCATCGACGAATATCGTCAGTATATCGAAAAAGACGGAGCTTTGGAACGTCGATTCCAAAAGGTGTTTGTAGAAGCCACCACCCCCGACGAAACAATAGAGATACTGCACAATATTAAAAGTAAGTACGAAGACCATCATTTGGTAACATTTACCGAGGAGGCTATAAAGGCGTGTGTGTCGCTAACCACACGTTATGTAAGCGACCGCTTGCTTCCCGACAAAGCCATAGACGCTATGGACGAAGCAGGAGCAAGGGTACATATAACCAATATTGTGATACCACCCGAGATTACTACCCTCGAAAAAGAAATCAATAGAATAAGAGGGCTGAAGAAAGAGGTGTTGGAACAAAAGAGCTACAATGAAGCTGCGGAATATCGCGACCAAGAACGTGAGCTTGTGGCACAACTCGATTACTTGAAAAAGAAATGGGAAACCACCGAACGCGAAAAACGTGCCGTTGTAGATGAACAAGACGTAGCCGAAGTGGTAGCCATGATGACCGGTGTGCCGGTACAACGAATAGCCGAAAACGAAGGCTCGAGATTATTGCAGATGGAACAAGAGTTAGAAGATAGCGTTATCGGTCAAAACGAGGCTATCAAGAAGGTAACTAAAGCTATACGTCGTAATCGTGCCGGACTTAAAGACCCCGATAAGCCTATAGGAACATTTATCTTTTTGGGCCCTACAGGAGTGGGTAAGACTTATTTGGCTAAGGTGTTGGCTAAATATCTCTTCGACAGTGAAAACTCTATGATACGTATCGACATGAGCGAGTATATGGAGAAATTTGCCGTATCACGTTTGATAGGAGCGCCTCCGGGTTATGTGGGGTACGAAGAAGGTGGACAGCTTACCGAAAAGGTACGCCACAAACCTTATTCAATAGTCCTTCTCGATGAGATAGAAAAGGCTCACCCCGATGTGTTTAATATATTGCTTCAGGTCCTCGACGATGGTCAGCTTACTGATGGTATGGGACGCAAGGTGGACTTTAAAAACACTATAATAATAATGACATCCAACATCGGCTCGCGTCAGTTGAAAGAGTTTGGTACGGGTGTGGGATTCGCTACCTCGGCACGCGAAAAAGAAAAGTCGTCGGTAGAAAAGAAGGTGATAGAAAATGCTTTGAAGAAAGCCTTCGCTCCCGAATTCTTAAATCGTATCGACGATGTGATAGTGTTTAACCAATTAGGTCGCGAAGATATACATAAGATAATAGATATCGAATTGCGTGGATTGTTTAAACGCATAAGATTGATGGGCTACGATATAGAGATAACCGAAACAGCCAAAGATATAATACAAGAAAAAGGCTGGGACGAAAATTATGGTGCGAGACCGTTGAAACGTGCCATACAAAAGTATATCGAAGATGAGCTTGCCGAAGAAATTATAAAGTCGACATTGCTTTCCGGAGATAAGATATTGATAGATGCCGAAAACAACGAAATAAAATTTGATATAATAAAGGGCGCCGAATCGAAGGCATTACAAGAAGTGGTTAAAGATGCCATGGCTGAAAATGCCCAACCCACTTGTTAAATTTCCATGATTGAAGTATTAAACAATAGGGACCACAAATGTGAGTCCCTATTGTTTTCTCATATACTTATTCTATTATCAGTTTGCCTGCAAAACTATGTTTGTTGTCTGCTTCGATGTATATCATATATACACCGGCCGGCATTTCGATATGGAGTGTTTCTTGGCTGTTGATGTTTGATTTTCGCCATACCTCTCTGCCATTTATATCTTTGGCCACTATGGTAGCATTGTCTATATTTTGAAGTAACTCTATATTGAATTGTCCGTTGCTTGGATTTGGGAATATTCGTGCATCTATAGCCGGACTATCATTGGTGTTTATTCCCACAAGTTCGGTATATCCTATTGCAAGGGCATATTCGCCGGGCTGTATGTTACTTGTTACCATATAGCCTTGTTTGTAACTGCCTTCTTTTGTTACCGAAATCGGTAACCATTCGGTGTTGGAATTGGGACGATATACAAGTATTAACGAGTCGGCCGAGCGATTGTTTATTAATAGTCCTTTGTCAATGTATTTATATTGACTTTCGGCATTGCCGTGCATTGCATACAAGAATAGTCCTTTTATGATATTGCTGCCTGGCATATTGCCGGATACTTTCCAATAGCGGTTTGGCGACATTCGTTTTATGGCAGGGTGATGTGCAACGGCTGTATCGGGCATTACCCAATGGTGGTCGATGTTTATCCATGCCTCTTCGTTGTAGGTGGTGGCTTGTATGTTAGAATATGTGTAATTTGCTCTTTGGCGTTGTGTGTTTTTTATTGTTATGTGTTCTCTACATACGGCATCGGATATTTCATCGTATAGGTCTACTATTGCAAACTGAGGTGTAAAAGGCAGTTCGAAAGTGCTGCTTCCGTTTTCTCCGTCAAATGTGGCAATGCGTGTAGTGGTATCCATGGTTGGCGAAAAGAAAGTAATGGGTACACGGTTGCTATTGGCGTATGTGGTAGTTCCAACAAGACGTTGGCGTACAAATACGGTGGCACTATTGCCGTTGGTAGTCATAGAGTCTATAGAGTAACTGAGGAATCCCGGTCCGAACACATGGAAATCGAAGAAGTCTGTGAGGTCTATTCCACTGTATGCCGATAGCGAATCACGTATGGCATAGCTGTCCATCGATGTAAATTTGTTGCGTTGCATAAGTTGTCGCATAGAGCTATAGAATAGTTCTTTGCCCAAGTATCCGCGTAGCGAATGATATACCAAAGAACCTTTTTTGTATACTGTAGTGGAATATGTTTTGTCTGATGGTAGTCCATATATGGGTAGATAGCCGTCATCGGTATAGTGTAGAGTGCGAAGCATATCCGACAATAGGTTGCGGTAGTATTTGTCGCTGTATTCTTTTCCGAATACGGCTTCGAAACCTACTTCTTCGCAAAACGAGGCACCACCTTCGTTGAACCACATATCGTGTGCCGATGCACAAGTAATCAAGTTGCCAAACCACGAATGTGCCAATTCGTGTATTATTACACTTTGGAAACTCTCGTCGATAGTGGTAAAGCAATATTTGATAAGGGCAATGTTGCTGCAATGTTCCATAGAACCCATAGGTGTTGATATATATCCTATTCGATTCCATTCGTATGGACCAAAGCATTCTTCGTACATTGGGAATGCTTGTTCGAGTAGAGCAAATGCATCTTTAACAGTGTTGGTGTCTTCATCGAAAAATGCCAAAGTGGTAGGGTAGGATCGTTCTTTGCCTCTAAGGTCGTAGTTCAATACGGTAAAGTCGCCTGCTGCTACCGATGCCAAGTAGGTAGGCATCGGATTGTTTTCTTTCCAATGGTACGTAATACTGCTATCGGCATTTATTATAGTGCTTTGCAACAAGCCATTGCAGTATGCTGTCCAATTGGGTCGTACGGTGATATGAAACTCGTATAAGGCTTTGTCGGTAAAGTTGTCGCGACAGGGAAACCACACTCTTCCATAGTTATGCGGAGTGGCTTTTATACTTGTTCCAAGGTTGTATATAAGATTGTCTTCGAAGTGTATACCTCCAAATCCATAACTTTCCACCGACTCTGTTCCGGTGTAATAAACTCTTACACAAAATGTGTCTCCAACCGATATCTCTGTAGGAACATTTATCAATAGATATCTGCGGTTGTATATATAGTCGTCAACCTTATTGTTGTTTATAAATAGCGAATCAACACTTGCTACTTGTAGGTCGAGTTCGAAACTGCTCATTTCGCTTTTTGTTGTACGTAAATGAATGTCGGTATACCCCGAAAAAGCATCGGCTGTGCGGTGTCCCAAATCCAAGTTTATGCTGTAACGAATAGCGTCTACGGTGTCTTGTGCCACTGCTATTGACGATATAAGGAATGCTAATATTGTGCTAAGTATTAATCTTTTGTATGTCATATTTTTTGTGTTTAAATGTTGTTAGCAACTGCAAATATACGAACTTTTTCGAGAATCTACTTTAAGTAACAATTTTTTTTGTACTCGATTTCTTTAATGCAAATCGGGTATTAGAAATATAAATGGAAAAATTATCCATTCATTTTATGATATTTTTAGAAATTATCATGTGCTAAAAAAACACCTTTGAAGTGCTATTTGGAGGACATTGCAGAGTCCTTTTCTTGAGACTCCAATGTCAGCCTCTTGAGAGTGCATTGTCAAGAAGCTGAGAGTGCACTCTCAAGAAGAGAAGAATATAGTATTTGAATATCAATTATTTATCGTTAGGAGCGAAAATGCTCAGAATTTCATTCTTTAGAAGATGTTGGTTTAAGTATTATTAATAGATGTGGATGTTTGAATTTTGTCGCCTTTTTTTTGGTTTAATGCAAGTCTGAAAACGGAATAAAAAGATTCGCTTTCACGAAAAGTTTTATTTTGAACTGCATTGTATATCAGTTTTTTGATGTTGTGTGTGAAAATATTTTTTGTCAATTAGAAATAAAGTGCTATCTTTGCAATCCGAAAAGAGTTCGTAAAATCCGAAAGGTAGTTTCGAGTAAACTAAGGATGGATATGGGAAGATGATTTTTGGAGAGTAGCGAATTTGCAAATAATAGAAACTGTGATAAGATATACATTGAAAAGATTGGCTTGCATGGCATTGGTGGCAAGCATTGGAATGTGTGCTGCTGTGGCACAAAACGCAGAAAAATCGATATGGGATAAATTGGAATTTTCGGCCTATCTCGGACTGCGTAATATACCTATCGGTAGTTTGGGTAACACTCAATTAATGATGTTGGATGGTTATCAGCCTGTGCTTTGCGAAACCGGTGAGCGATATCCCGGCGCAGCGTTGTCGTATGGTCATTGGAATATCGGTCTGAAACTAAAGTATAACTTTGAAACGGCAAAAGACATGTTGGGGATGATATTCACGGTCGATAGGTTCTACATCAACAGTTATCCCACACCGATATCCAACGATGAATACGAAGTGTTTACAAACTCGTTTATAAAGGGAGGCTATGTAAACATTCCCGTAATGGTGGGGCTGAATCGTACCTATCAGGTAACCGACGATATGAGTATTTGGTGCGAAGCCGCCATAGGTATGAATTACAGACGAATGAAACGAAAAATGATTTTACTGAATAGTTCGCCTCAAAACGAAGATAGCAGCGATTTGGAGTTGAAGTGGCAGTTTGCCGATTATAACTATACCTACAAAGAAGAGTTTGATAAGAATTTTACTTTTGCCGGACAGATGAGTGCCGGTATAAAGTTGGGTAGGGTAACTTTCGGTATGTACTATTATTATTTGGGTAAAGCATCGGTAAGAGGTAAGTACTCCATCAGAAATCAAATCTACAATGAAGAAACGAAACGTTACGAATGGATTACTCTGACAGAAAATCAGCCTTTGAAATACAAACCGCTATCAACTTCGATGATTGTCTTCCGTTTGGGACTCCATTTCTGATAAACTTGTAAACTATAAAATATCGCCTAAAAATGAAAAGAATAGAAAGAAGACTGGTTTGTCTGTCGATGGCAGTACTAATGCTTGCAAGCTGTAAGAATGAAATTAATGGCCACGAATACGTCGACCTTGGCCTGCCTAGTGGGTTGAAGTGGGCCACATGCAATATCGGTGCCGACACTCCCGAAGCCTTTGGCAACTATTACTCTTGGGGCGAAATAGAAACAAAACCGGAATATCTTGGATATAATTGGAAAACCAATAATGTTTATATGCGCGATGTAAGCGGTAATCCTAATTATGATGCAGCTACAGCCAATTGGGGCAGTACATGGCGTATGCCTACCACAGCCGAAATGGAAGAACTGATGACGAATTGCACTTGTACAGAGGCTGCCCAAAACGGAGTAAGAGGGCTGCTTGTAACCGGCAAGAATGGTAAGAGTATCTTTTTCCCGGAAGCCGGCAAGGGCGATTATGGTTACATCTCCGGCGGTAGCTATTGGTCTTCTACACCCGAATATGGAGTCCATGCTTATGCTTTTGTTTTTTACGATGCCGTATACCCGGACTCGGTGTGTTATTTAAGCCTTAATTATCGGTTTGCCGGTTTTCCGGTACGCCCCGTTTCGGACTAAGACAGAGAGCAAAGCCTTGAAAAAGGTTGGTTTGTTTCAAATAATTATTGTATCTTTGCTTGCTGTTAGGTGCGGCAATGTAGGACGATGATAGTGTTTAATGTCTTTGTTGTCAGAGCTTGAACAGAAAATTGATTATAAACTTAAACGTATAAAGAAATGAGAAAATTAGGACTGTTATTAGCAGTATTTCTTGGATGTATGACTAACGTATACTCGCAAGGCGATGCAGTACGTGTACTTTTTATAGGCAATAGTTATACTTCGGTCAACAATTTGCCCAACATGGTTTGTATGGTGTCTATATCGGCCGGCAAGCCTTATTCCTATTCGATAGACTACGACAATACCCCCGGCGGTGCCACATTTGCACAGCACTGCACAAACCATTCCATGACTCTTATCCAACAAGGCGGTTGGGACTATGTGGTGCTTCAAGAGCAAAGTCAGTTGCCATCGTTCCCCATCAATCAGGTAGAGGTAGAGTGTTTCCCCTATGCCGAACGACTTGTAGATAGTGTTTATGCCAACAATCCTTGTGCCATACCAATGTTCTATATGACATGGGGACGCGAGAATGGCGACCGGCAAAATGCTCAGTTCTATCCACCCCTTGGCACATACGAAGGCATGGACAGCCTGCTATACGAACGCTATATGATGATGAAAGAAGCAAACGACGCTGCCGTGTCGCCTGTGGGACGTGTGTGGAGATATATCCGCACTAATTATCCGCACATCGACCTTTACGATTCCGACGGCAGCCACCCATCGTTGGCAGGTACATACGCTGCGGCATGTACATTCTTTACGGTGATACACCAAAGCGACCCTATGGCCATAACTCACAACCCGGGCATATCCGACGAAGACAAACAACATATATTGGAGGCTGTAAGAGCAGTGGCATACGATTCGTTGGAACGTTGGTTGCGTCCGATGCCTAAGGCCGACTTTTCGGCTGCCGTGAACAGAAACAACGTCGCGTTTGAAAACCTTTCGGAAAATGCTACTTCGTATATCTGGTACTTCGGCGATGGAGATACCTCGACAGAAGAAAATCCACAACACACATATACCACAGCCGGCAACTACTATGCTACTATGGTGGCAAACCGTCATTGCGAATACGACACTATACAAAAGGTAGTGGCAATAGACAGCGTGGTGTCTGTAACCGACGTGTCGGTCGAAGATAATTTGGAGGTGTACCCCAATCCGGCAAAGAATGCAGTGTATGTAAGCAACGCTTCCGAAACAATAACATCGGTAGTGCTTACCGACGTGTCGGGACGTGTAATGTTTAGCAAAGAAGTATCGGACCATTTGTTGGCGATAGACTTGCACGATATGCCAAAGGGAATGTATGTCCTTACAATATATATAGGCAACAACGCTCCTGTTTATAGAAAGGTTATTGTAGAATAATATTGTATATACAATTATATATATAGATAATGGCAAAGAACAAAGTATTCTATTATTGTCAGAGTTGTGGTGCACAATCGTCGTCGTGGTTGGGAAAGTGTCCGCATTGCGGAAGCTGGAACTCCTTTGTAGAAGAGGTAGTGAAACGCGACGATAGCAATAATAAATGGGAAAAGACTGCAACAAACACCACAACAAGCACTCCTAAACTCGT
>JAFZFU010000023.1 GCA_017555745.1 Bacteroidales bacterium | reverse complement strand
ATTGTGCGTAGTGACCTACGCCTACAGCGTGCTTTTGACCGCTTGAACCTTATCTATCGCGAAACCGAAGACCTCTACAACCGCTCTGTACTTACCGAGGAACTATGCGAGCTACGCAACCTTATAGCTTGTGCTTATTTGGTAACCAAGATGGCTCGAAACCGCAAGGAAAACCGTGGCTTACATTATTCGATAGATTATTTGGATAAGTAGTACTTAGAGGTAAAACAAGTGTAGGCAATCAGTTGTTAGATAGGAATAGTTATACTTAGAAAGGAATAATAAACCAAAGGTTATTATGCAGGATTTTACACAAGGTAAGATTGGCAAACCATTGACTATATTTGCTATTCCCATTATATTGGGAAACTTCTTTATGCAAACATATAATATAGTCAATTCGGCAGTTGTGGGCACCTATTTAGGCAAGGAAGCCTTGGCTGCAGTGGGTGCTGCTTATCCTGTTATATTCCTCCTGATGTCGTTGGTTATGGGCATAAGCTCGGGTGGCACAGTGCTGGTATCGCACTATATGGGAGCCAAAGATAATAATAATATGCGTAGTAGTATCGATACTACATATATATTTATTATAGTGTCGGGCTTGTTAGTAACTATAGTAGGCATACTTCTTGCACCGTTTATATACAGAGTTACCAATTTGCCCACCGATGTTTTTCCTAGTGCCGTAGCATATCTCAGGATATATCTGCTATCTATGGTATTTAGTTTCAGTTTCAATGGAACCTCGGCTATACTGCGTGGTATGGGCGACTCTCATACACCGTTGCTTTTCCTTATATGTTCCAATATCCTGAATCTGGTACTTACACTACTATTTATATGTGTATTGCATTGGGATTTGGAGTCGTCGGCATGGGCTAGTGTTATATCACAGGTGTGTGCCTGTTTATCGTTGTTTACCTATCTAAAGATGAGAAAATCTGTGGCCTCCATTCGTTTCAAGGGTTGCCAGTGGAACAATGGGATATTCCGCACTATGATAAAGATAGGGTTGCCCACGGGTTTGCAACAGTCGGTGGTAAGTATAGGTCAGATGGCCCTGATGTCTATCGTCAATGGTTTTGGCACAGTGATGGTGGCAGCCTACAGCTCCATGATGCGCATTGATGCCATTGCCACCATGCCTGGTATGAATTTCAGTCAGGCACTTACTAGCTTTACAGGGCAAAACATAGGTGCCGGCAAGATGGATAGGGTAGGTAAGGGGTTTAGATTTACGCTCAAGACCAATGTTATAATATCCATAATCATGTCGGCGATATTTATATTGTTTGGCAAAGGTATTATGTCGTGCTTCTCTGCCGACGAGGCTGTTATAGCCGAAGGGTATCGTTACCTTCTTATCTGTGGTCCGTTCTACTTTTTGTTTTCGGCTATGTTTTCATTCACCGGATTATTCCGTGGAGCAGGCGACACAGTGCCAACAATGCTTATATCGCTTTTTTCACTATGGCTGTTCCGTATCCCATGTGCCTACATCTTCTCGCATTTATGGGGCAGTGTAGGTGTGTGGATTTCCATACCGGTAGGTTGGCTGTTTGGTTTGATATTTTCGTTGTTGTACTATCGTTATGGCAAATGGCGTAACAAGAAGATTACTTCGGCTCCGGTTATTATCCAACATCCCAATGTACAACCCGAATTGTAATTGCTTTATAGTGCATATTCATTATTGTTCTTTTGATGTATGTTATTTATATGATATACTATATTATTGATATTTGGTAAACCGAAAACTTTCTTCATAATTACAGCGTTTTATTTATTTAATTTACCGAATTTACATATCCGATAACGAATAGAGAATTATCTATTATTGCATATAATAATTTCCTAAATTCATTCAAAAATAGCATTATTTTTACCCCAAAATTCACTCCCTTTTTTCCATCAACTAAACTACAAGTATTTATTTGTTTATGCATAAATATATACTGCTGAATATAAGTAATATATCAGAGCGAGAAAGATTTTTTTTGTGCAAAACGCTGCAATATCTATTATAAATGCCAAAAAAAAAGTAATTTTGAAAATCCTTTCAGATAAACATATTTGTTGTAATATGCTGAATAAAAGGATATAATATTAATATTACAAACTAAAAAACATCAATATATGTCAGGACATAATAAATGGTCTAAGATAAAAAGACAAAAAGGAGCAGCCGATGCTAAACGCTCAAAAGCATTCTCGAGAATATTAAAAGAAGTAACAGTAGCCGTAAAAGAAAGTGGTCCCGATCCTGATGGCAACCCTCGTTTGCGTTTGCTTATGCAAAATGCCAAGGGTGTGAATATGCCTAAAGATACCCTTATGCGTGCTATATCAAAGGCTAGTGACAAAGATGCCGCCGCTTTGCAAGAACTTACTTTCGAATGCTATGCTCCTCATGGTATTGCTATATTTATCGAATGTTTGACCGACAACAATATGCGTTCCGTTGCCAACGTACGTTCTATTATGAACAAATTCGGTGGTACACTTGGAACCAACGGTTCGCTTGGTTTTATATTCGATCGTAAAGGTGTGTTCGTATTGCCTAAGAAAGCCGATATGGACATGGAAATGCTTGAAATGGAACTTATCGATGCAGGTTTGGAAGAAATGGAAGTAGATGAAGAATACATCACTCTATACACTGCCATGGAAGACTTTGGTGCTATGGTAAAGAAATTGGAAGACATGAAGCTGGAAGTAGAAAATGCCGAACTTCAACGTATACCAAACACCACAAAGGCTTTGGACGAAGAATCGATGCGTAAAGTTCTTAAGATAGTTGACCTATTGGAAGACGACGATGATGTACAAGCTGTATATCACGATATGGAAATTCCTGAAGACTTCGACGCTGAATAACATTTTCACTTACACAATAATATAATAGTAGGCAACAAAAACAAACACGTGTTGCCTACTATTTTGCATTTTTCACTCTCTGTAAAATTAAGGAATAATAAACTATGGCAAAATTATATTTGGTACCTACTCCGGTAGGCAATTTGGCGGACATGACCTATCGTGCCGTGTCGGTGCTGCAAAGCGTGGATTTGATATTGGCCGAAGACACTCGCACCTCCAAAACCCTGCTGCAACACTATCAGATAAACACCCCCATGCAGTCGAACCACAAATACAATGAACATCAAAAGCTGGGGCAGATAATAGACCGCCTGCATGCCGGCGAAAACATTGCCGTAATAACCGATGCCGGCACTCCAGGCATATCCGACCCGGGATTCCTCGTTGTAAGAGAGTGTGTAAAAGAAGGCATAGAAGTGGAAACCCTGCCCGGAGCCACAGCCTTTGTGCCTGCGTTGGTCAACTCCGGTTTGCCTTGCGACCGCTTTGTGTTCGAGGGCTTTCTACCACAAAAGAAGGGACGACAAACCAAACTAAACTCGTTGACAGACTGCAAATACACCATGGTGTTTTACGAATCGCCGTTCCGATTGGTGAAGACTTTGGAGCAGCTGGCCGAAGTGTTGGGTGCCGACCGCCGGGCCGCCGTATGCCGCGAGATAACAAAGCTGCACGAAGAAACACAGCGTGGCACCCTTGCCCAATTGGCACAGCACTATGCCGAAAAGGGTGTGAAAGGCGAGATAGTATTGATAGTAGCCGGAACAGAAGAATAACAGATGAAAACAGAAGTAAACCCACAAGACACCACAAGAGCGGAAGCTTTTGAGCTATGGATGTCGTCGCCGATGCCGATGGTAACCCTTACCAAAACTTTCGACATCAGCCGACTGCTTAAAGTATCCAAACAACGGGGCATTAAGCTGAACACACTGCTATGTTGGTGTATAGGCAAGGCTGCCACACAAGTGGATGAGCTTTACCTACTGCCCGAACAAGGCAAGTTGTTTCGCTACGACCGCATAGCCATCAACGTGATAGTGCCCAACGCCAGAGGGGGTATCAACTCGTGCGACATTCCGTTCAGCCTAAGCTTGAACGAATTTGCCCAAAACTATCTTTCGCTAACCCGCCAATGTGCCGCCGAATGCAAGAGCACCTTCCTCGACGAATATATGATTGTAGGAACTTCGGCAGTGGTGAAAACCGAGATAGACAGCATTGTGAACCAATATACCGATAAGTTTGCCAACCCCATGCTGATGTGGGGCAAATATCGTAAACATTGGCTCCGTACCACCCTACCCATATCGCTGCAGTTTCACCATGTACAAATGGACGGTGGCGAAGCCGCAACGTTCCTCGACATACTTCAAAAAGAGATAAAAAGTCTTTAAATATAGATTCCGTTAATCCATTAAATTACATTAGGAATACCAATGGGAAAATAATTGATATCCTTCCCTTGAAATAATTAATCCGAAACTCATGCATGAGTTTCGGATTAATATCTTCTAAAAGCAAACATTATATATTGCTTATACTAATTTTCTAATAACTAGTTTGGGGTAAAGCAACTTTTAGAAACTGTTTATATTTTTACCATAGGTCCAACAGCAGCTATTGCCTCACAAACTGCAATAAGTATGTCCCAAAAGCTAACTGTGTTTACATCTGCAGTTATTTCTTTATTACATGCCTTGGGACAACTTGTACAATCTATCGGAACTCCGTGTGAGTCAAATACTACAGTGCATTGTCCTTGACCACATTCACTTGATTTGCATTTTACCGAATACCCGTCGCCCTTTGAACTCTTTGATTTGTATATAATAGTTCCATTTTCTTCATTTGTTTCTTTATCAATAACTGTTGCAAGTTTGGTAGATTCACCATTTTCGGTATTAAAATAATTTATTTGTAAGCATGCTTTGTAAGTTGGATCTAAAGGATTTGCATCAATAATATCTACTTCTTCAACAACTATGATCGCATTCTCAATCTGAGAAAGATACACTTCTAACACACTTCTAAAATTTTCTTTATCTATATCGAATTTAATAGTGTTGTCTTCATGAGAGAACGAACCCAATGTGCTTTTTTCTACTAAATCATTACATATATAACTTCCTAAACATGCACTAATGTTTGCAGAAAATAATGATGACGATTCTACATCTTTAAAACAATATATACAATCAATAATTTGTTGACAATCAAAAGATGTAACTATAGCAGAGATGATGGTTGCTGAATTGCCGGACGATTGAGAAACAAATTCACCTATTTGAGACAAAGCATTTGTTGCGCAACTTGTACAAATTGCTTCATCAAAACTGTGATCTGGTTGATCGTTCATAAACTCCTCTAGTTTCTGAAGAGCTGATGTTTTGTATGTGTTTAATAAATCTTCTGATATGCCTGTAATATTTAAAAAAGTTGCAATATCTTCATTATTGCAAGCATCAAGAAATGATGAGGAATTTGCTCGATATGCATTGTCACAAGCATCATAATATGCTATTATTGCATTAGCAAACTGATCCGAAGC
This sequence comes from Bacteroidales bacterium, assembly GCA_017555745.1. GTDB lineage: Bacteria > Bacteroidota > Bacteroidia > Bacteroidales > P3 > HGM05376. The sequence continues at coordinate 31,114 of JAFZFU010000023.1, read as the reverse complement.
TGTCGCACTTTTGGGTAATGGAACAAATGTGGATTCTTTTTTAGTGTAAGAATCTTCTTTTTTGCAACCTACAAAAACGGTTATTCCTACTGCTAAGATAGCCATACAAGCTATCGCCAAAGTCATTTTTCTTTTTTTCATAAGAGTTTATCTTTTAATTTATTAATATGGTTATTTAACATTGAAAAGACTAACCTTTTCGACCGCAAATATACACATTATTTTTGAATTACCAAATATTTTTTTGAATAAATTGCATTTTATTCGAAACATGTGGCTATGATGCGTAAAAAAGACATGCTATTGATTGGCAACTACAGCGTTGCGGAACACTGCACGGCAAAGGAACGCAGCCTCGGGAGTATGCAGTTTATGTGTACCAAGTCTGCACACATAAAGAAATGCCTTGCCACCGGATGGCGAAACACTGTGTAGGCAAGGATAAGTTTGGACGAAAACATAAAAAACAATGCCCTTATTCAAAAAATTAATAATATCCCACATAATAAATAACATTTTTCATCGTTAGAAAAAGACCTTTGAAGAGGTGTTTAGAGAGCATTTGAAACTCCTTTTTTTGAGACTCGAGACTCAGCGTCTTGACACTCGAGTCTCAAAACGCTGACACTCGAGTGTCAAGAAATTGAGACTCGAGTGTCAAGAAACAAAAAATCGAGTATCTGAAAATCAATCATTTAGCATTGAGGAGAAATGACTCAAAAAAAAGACTCTTTAAAAGGTATAAAATAAACTTATCAATCTATAAAAACATTTTATTATGGCGTTTTTTGGAAAAAAATTTATCAAAGTTACAGAGAAGTGGGTCCCGGTAGTTAAGAGCGTAAGCAACTACGATGCCAAACGTTTGGCAAAGGACATCGAGAAGGAAAGCACCGTAAGTCAGACCGATGTAATGGCGGTGCTAAATGCAATCCCCAACGTGATGACTCGCTATTTGGCCGAAGGTCATTCGGTGAAATTAGACGGTATAGGTTCGTTTTTCCTAACCTTCGAGTGCAAGAAAACGGGTGTCGACACACCGGAAGAGGTGTCGATAGACCAAGTGACCAACATCAAGGTGCAGTTTCGCCCAACCATGAAGGCTGGAGTGGGCAGCCAAAAGGGCAAACGTATCAACACTCTGATTGCCGACGATATAGAGTGGACTTACCTGCCCGGCACCAAAGCTGATGCCACGGACGAGGACGCTCCTGACACCGATGGTGGCGGCACCGACAACGGCGGCGGCAACGACTTTGTTGGATAATCATTGCGATGCTTTAACGGCAAAGGGTAGAAACACGGCGGTGTGTTTCTACCCTTTTTGTGTTTATCATGTTTCCGTATTTGCTTATTCTTCGTTGGGTTCGTCGGATTCGTTTTCCGAATTCTTTTTCCTATCAATCATGTAGTTGCATACGATTCTCATTGTTTTTGCAATTGCAACATATCCCAATGCTATCCAAAAGTAGGTCCAAGAGTTTCCACACATTGCATAAATCAGCATACCGGCAACCAACAGCAGTTCGCACAAATTGCGAATAGGTTTCGTCCTAATATCAACAATGAGATATAGACCTATTGCACAACAATAGAAACGCAATATCTTCAAATAAGTGCCTATTGGTTTTACCTTTTTCACCGCTTACACTGTTTATTGTTATTGGTTCAATTTGCTCTCGTCACGCTTTCGTCAAAAGTATTTTCCCTGCCAGGTGTCGCGTTGCTTCATTCGGTTTTCTACCAGTACGGGAATCTTTTCGTTGCGTATCAGCCCCCATGCCGAGGTTACTTGGAAGCGAGGAGGTACTTCGCCGGCAAAGCGTTCCACCACTATGTCGGGGCGTAGGCGTTCGAGAAAGTCGATAACGAAATCGATGTAGTCGTCGAGTTCGAAGAATGAATACTTGTCGGGGTGCAAGGCGTAGTCCTTTTCCATAAGCGAGCCTTTGAGTATCTGCAGTTGATGGAACTTGAGCGAGTGCAGGGGCAAGTCGGAAAGTATTTGAGCTTGAGCCAACATCTCTTCACGGCTTTCGCCCGGCAGGCCGAATATCAGGTGTCCGCCCACATGCAGTCCGCGTTCGGCGGTGGCCTTTATGGCATCGACGGTGGTTTGGAAGTCGTGCCCACGATTGATGGTTTTCAGTGTTTTGTCGTAGCAGCTTTCTATGCCGTATTCCACCGTTATGTAATAGTCTTTGGAAAGTTGTTGCAGGTAGTCGAGCTTTTCGGAGTCTATGCAGTCGGGGCGTGTGCCTATCACCAGGCCAATCACCTTTGGGTGCGAGAGGGCTTCGGAGTATAAGCGCTGCATCTTCTCCAACGGGCCGTAGGTGTTGGAATAGGCTTGAAAGTATGCCAGGTATTCGCACGACTTTTTATATCTCCATTCGTGAAACTCTATACCCTCGTCGAGCTGTTGAGTAATGCTTTTGGAGGGTTGGCAATATGAAGGATTGAAGGCATCGTTGTTGCAGAATGTACAACCGCCAAAGCTCTTACTGCCATCGCGGTTGGGACAGGTGAAGCCGGCATCGATAGAAAGTTTTTGCACACGGCCTCCAAAGTGTTTCTTAAAATAATTGGAGTAAGCGTTGTAGCGGCGCTCGTGTCCCCACGGGTAAATGATTTCGTTATTATTCATTGCTAACCAATATATCTACAATATGTTTGCACGAAATAGGGAGTTTGGCCTTGTTTATATACGACTGCAGGTGCAACAGGCAACCCATGTCGGTCGAGGTTATGTATTCGGCACCTTTGTTTATGGCATCTTGCACTTTGCGTCGTGCCAATTCGGTGGATATGGGCTCGAAAGTGGAGGCAAACATATTGGCATGTCCGCAGCTTATGTTGCTATCTTTCAGTTCTATCAACGTTAGTCCTTTTACATTTTCGAGTAGCAAACGAGGCTCGTTGTACAAGCCATAGTCGTTGCGAGTAGAAATATCGTCAACCATAGCCACTTTGTGGTTAAACACAGCATCTACCGATTGTTTTTTAAGCACATGAACAATAAAATCGGTTATATCATATAAGCGTTTTAGATATTCGGCAAAGGTGTTGTGGTATCCCGAATTGACAAATAGATTGGCATAATATCGTTTCATATAAGCCAGGCACGAGCTCGAACATCCTATTATGTAATCGGCACCCCTGTGGCACGACATAAACTGTTCGGCCAATAATTTGGCAGTTTCTTTATCGCCTTCAAAATAAGCCACCTTTCCACAGCATGTTTGGTTTTCGTTGTAACAGACTTCTACATCCAAACTTTGCAGCAACTTGATAAGATTAAACCCCGTTTCGGCCGAATACTGGTCCACGCTACAAGGTATAAACACACTCGCCTTCATATTTTTTACACTTATATGATATCTTATATTTTTTATTCGAATGTTTTGCGAATTTCTTTCTTCAAAAATTCCAAAGCCGAATCTACAGGATTTTGCTTAGCCATGCTTTCGAATATAACACCCACAAGGCTCGAGATATCGGCCGAAGCATCCATTTTTACTGCCGAAGAGTTTATTATGTTTATCATCTCTTCTTTTGCTTCTTTTATTCTGCTCCATGCTTCGGTAGACACATACACTTGTTGCGACAAATTGTGTTCAAACTCATCGCGGATATTCTTGGTCATAACACCTTGCAACACCTTAAGGTCCATACCCGGCTGATAGCAACGCAACACCAAGCTATTAGGAGTTATACGTTCCAAAAACAAAGCCAAACGCTCGTAAGCTTGCAAACGTATGGGATTAACTACTCGCAAATTTTCCATCGTTTCCATCTTTTTAAGTTCAAGCAACGATTTTTTTTGTTCGTTTTCTACAAATCTTTTGATAATAAAATAAGCTATAACGCCCATCAATCCCGACGAAAGCAAACATGCTACGGTTGTAAAAATTATTGTTTCCATAATATCTATATTATTTTTTATTGATTACTATCTTTACTTCAACGAATTAGCACAAAACGCTGCACCAAAACACTTGCAAAATTACTACTTTTATCGACGTGATACTTATTTATTTAAAAAAAATATCAACAAGCCAACTTTCATTATTCTGCAACGGCATTGCAACGGCCATTCATAAAACAATCAACATAGCGATATGGAGTACCCAATTTCATGATAGGGTATAAATTCGTTCACACCCTATTGTCACAACCGCGACAATAGGGTATCAAACAAAGGTCAATATGGCAAAAAATCAAAAACAGATACTTCGCTGTATTATAAGTGTTTGGAATTAGGAGGAAATACATCGCGATGTTGCAAAATTTTCCTCTCGACGCAACACGAAAAACTACGCGAGGAAAATTGAAATTCCTCGTGATGGAAAAACGGCACAATAGGGGGTGCTACATACAAGGCTTGGAAAGTTTATGGTTGCAAAATTCCACAAATCACCGAGAAATTAATTTTTATAAGTTACCTAAAAAATGCTTGTCTACACAATATTGTTTGCTTTTTTTCGTAATAGAAAACGTGTACGAAAGTACATATATAATAAACAGTAAACAATAAGTGAAAAAACGTATAACATACAGCATATCGATAAAAAAGAAAACTATTATTTTCTTTGCTGCAATGCTTTTCGGTTTTGTGGCAGAGGCTCAGTATATGCGGCCCAACAAAATGGAGATAGGTCTTGCTGCCGGCGGCATGAGTTATATCGGCGACCTAAACAACCAAAGCATGCTGTCGATGCCCCGTCCGGGCGGTTTGTTGCTTGTACGTTATAATCCCAACAATCGTTGGACATTCCAAATATCGGGAGGCTACGGACAGGTGCAAGGAGGCTACCCCGACTACATAGAACTACGCAACCTTAGTTTTCGTTCTAGCATAATAGAAGCATCTATGCAGGTGCAATTCAACTTTTTACCTTTTGCCACAGGCATGGGCTCGCACGATTGGACTCCTTACATATTTGTAGGCTTCGGATTTTTTGGTTTCAACCCCAAAGCCGAATACATAAACCCCGTAACGGGCGAAAGCGAATGGTATGCTCTACAACCATTGGGCACAGAAGGCCAAGGCTCGGCAGCATACCCCGAGAGAACAAAATATCAACTATTGGAAAAAATGATGCCGTTTGGATTGGGGTTCAAATGGAAGGCAACCAAATACCTGACCTTAGGAATAGAATATGGATTTAGAAAAACATGGACCGACTACCTCGACGATGTAAGCACCACATACGTAGAACGCGATATATTGTCGGCCAATGGTGGCAATATGGCAGTAATATTAGGCGATCGCAGCAATGAAATAATACCGGGATACATAAACGCAGCCGGCATAAAACGTGGCGACGACTCGCTAAACGACTGGTACTCATTTATGGGAATCACCGTAACCATACAAATGGACGCCGTAATATCCTTTTTGGGATTGGGACCTAAATGTAAGTCGGGCTGGTAAAAAACACACATAATCACACATTAAAAAACACAACACACACAACAATATGGATATGGAAATAAATAAAAACAATATACCACAGCATATAGCAGTGATAATGGACGGCAACGGACGATGGGCCAAACAACAAGCCAAAGAACGCATATTCGGCCACCAAAACGCAATAACCGCAGTACGCGACACAGTGGAAACAGCCGCCGAACTTGGCGTCAAATGTCTTACATTGTATGCCTTTTCGACCGAGAACTGGAACCGCCCACAAGCCGAAGTAGACGGACTTATGCAACTATTGGTAAAATGCATACACGAAGAAACACCCACTTTGCAAAAAAACAACATACGCCTGCAAACCATAGGCAACACACAATCGTTGCCCACCGATACCTACAACGAACTGATGAAGAGTATCGAAGACACTTCGAAAAACACAGGCACAACCTTGATATTGGCGCTAAGTTACAGCTCGAGATGGGAAATAAAAGAAGCCTTGAAAAAGATTGTAACTGAAGCCAAAGACGGAAAAATATCGGAAGACGAAATAACCGAAACCACATTGCAAAACTATTTAAACACTAAAAACTATCCCGACCCCGACCTGCTTATACGCACCGGCGGCGAACACAGAATAAGCAATTTCCTATTATGGCAAATAGCATATACCGAACTATATTTTACTCAAAAACTATGGCCCGACTTTAGAAAAGCCGACCTTATAGAAGCCATTGCCGACTACCAAGGACGACAACGCCGATTTGGAAAAACAGGCGACCAAGTAATTGAAAACAACAACAAATAACGATATTTTTGGCTCAAATAAAACAATATCACAAAAATATTGTAGGAATATTGCAAAATATTATGTACCTTTGTTCGTTATTTTGACACTAATATATATATAACAAGTAATTATATTACTGATATTTATTTATCAGAAACAAGATTAATGATAGCACTAATTTGTGATTAATAGTAATATGATAAGTATAAAAATGAAGATAAAATTGTTTCTTATTGCCGCCATTATGTTGCTTGTGGCTCCATTTTCGAAAGCACAACAAGTAATAAGTAGCGGCAGCTCGTACGACATAGATTACCTCACACCCAAGAAATACGAAATAGGCGGTATAACCATCGAAGGTGCCGACAATTTGGATTCGAGAATGGTGCTTTTGATTGCCGACCTTAAAGTTGGCGACCAAATATTGGTACCCGGCGATAAGTTATCTATGGCAATAGACAAACTATGGCAACAAGGCATGTTTGAAGACGTGCAAATAACAGCGCCAAGAATACAAAACAATCTTATCTTTTTAAACATCAAGCTATCGCAACGCCCTCGTTTATCGAAATTTCAATTCAAGGGAATAAAGAAATCAGATGTAGATAAAATACGCGAAGAAATAAAACTTGTGGTAGGCGACGTGGTAACAGAAAACTTAATGACTACCTCGGCCAACCTTATACGTGCCCACTATATACAAAAAGGCTACCACAATGTGGAAGTGAACACCATTACAGTGCCCGACACCACAAAAAAAGAACGAGCCGAAGTAATATTGATATTTGATGTAAACAAAAACAACAAAGTAAAAATAAACTCGATAGAGTTTGAAGGAAATCAAGCACTTTCGTCCAATAGTTTGAAAAAGGAAATGAAAACCACCCACGATGTGAACTATTGGAAGAAATTCTATTTTTGGACATCGGGATTTTGGAAAAAATCAAAATACATTGAAGGCGACTACAAAAGCGATTTGGAAAACATAATAGAAAAGTACAACGAATTAGGTTTCCGTGATGCAAAAATAGAATCGGATTCGATATATACCAACCCCGACGGCTCGCTTGGAATAAAAATAAATGTATACGAAGGCAAGAAATATTACTTCCGCAACATCACATTTACAGGCAACACCGTTTACCCATCGTCGCAATTGGCACGCCTTATGCGAATAGAAAAAGGCGACCCTTACAACAAGAAGATGCTTGAACAAAACGTATCAATGGAACCAACAGGAACCGACAATATCAACTCGCTATATATGGACAACGGCTATTTGGCATTCCGTGCCATGCCAACCGAGATAGCAGTGGAAAACGACTCTATAGACATCGAAGTGCGTATGCGTGAAGGAAGTCAATACCGAATAAATAGAGTGTCGGTATCGGGCAACACCATCACCAACGACAAGATAATAATGCGCGAACTATATACCCGTCCGGGCGACCTTTACAGCAAAGACCTTGTAATGCGCAGCCTTCGCGAATTGGCCACCATGCAATTCTTTAAACAAGAATCGTTAATACCCGATATAAAACCCAACGACAATGGAACAGTGGATATAACCTACCAAGTAGAAGAACAATCCACAAGCCAAATATCGTTATCGGGCGGTTGGGGTGCCGGCATGCTTATAGGTACAGTGGGATTGTCGTTCAACAACTTTTCGATGCGCAATCTTTTCAATAGCAAAGCATGGAATCCTCTACCTTCGGGCGATGGACAACAACTTATGATAAGTGCTCAAACCAATGGTACATATTATTACTCTATCAACGCAGGATTTACCGAGCCTTGGCTTGGAGGCAAAAAACCTCAAGCATTGTCGGTAAACATATACCACAGCTTGTATAGCAACGGATACTATTACGACAAAAACTCGGAAAGCTACTACAGCCTACGCATATCGGGAGGAGGAGTATCGTTGGCCAAACGTCTTACATGGCCCGACAACTATTTCATATTATCGCAAGGATTGGTATTCCGCAGATATGGTGTACAAAACTACACTGCATTTGTATTCAGCGATGGTAATTCGAACGACTTAAACTACAACGGTACACTTAGCCGCAACTCGTTGGACTCTCCTATTTACCCACTTAGCGGTTCGGAAATATCGTTCAACCTTCAAATAACTCCGCCATACTCGTTACTAAACGGCAAAGACTATAGCGGACTTAGCGAACAAGAAAAATACAAATGGCTCGAATATTACAAAATAAATATTCGCGGATCGTGGATGTTCAACCTTACCGGCGAATTGGTGCTTAACACCCGCTTCCGTTTCGGACTTATGGGACAATACAACGACGCCATTGGTTTGTCGCCATTCGGACGCTACTACTTAGGCGGCGACGGTTTGTCGAACTTCTCGTTAGATGCTCGCGACGTGATAGCATTGCGCGGATACAACACCTACGCATTAAGTCCTGACCAAGGTGCTGCAGTATTTGACAAATTCACATTAGAACTACGTCAGCCTATCACTAACTCATCTATGGCTACTATATACGTGCTTGGTTTCTTGGAAGCAGGTAATTCGTGGGCAAGCCTCAAAGAGTTTCAACCTTTCCGCATGTATACATCGGCCGGTTTGGGTGTACGCCTTCACATGCCTCAATTTGGCTTGATAGGTGTAGACTGGGGCTATGGTTTCGACAATAAAGATGAAGGTGGCTCACACTTCCACTTCTCAATAAATCAATCCATCGATTAATAAACACAATTTGATAACAATAAAAAAAGAATTAGATATGAAAAAAACAATTTTATTAGCATCATTATTTTTGATGTGGATAGGAATGGCATCAGCCCAAAAGTATGCTTGTGTAGACACTGAATATATACTATCCAGCATACCCGATTACGAACAAGCACAAAAATCTCTTGACAAACTATCGATAGATTGGCAAAAGGAGATAGAAACTAAATTTCAAGAAATCGACAATTTGTATAAAAAATATCAAACCGAAGCAGCCTTGCTACCCGAAGACTTGAAAACAAAACGTCAAAACGAAATTATAGAAAAGGAAAAAGAAGTAAAAGAACTTCAACGCAAACGTTTCGGCTCAGGAGGCGACTTGGAAAAGAAACGCGAAGAACTAATGAAACCTATACAAGATAAGGTATACAACGCAATAGAAAAAGCAGCTTCGACTAAAAACTATGCCTTCATATTGGATAAAGCGGGTTCAGCTACACTACTTTATGTGGATCCAAAATATGATATAAGCGACGATATACTAACACAATTGGGCTACGGCAAAAACTCAAAGAAATAATAATTAGAAATAAATTAAACTGATAAATAACAAAAATACGATCAAACATTATGAAAAAAACATGCATTGTAATAGCAATGGCATTGCTAACATTAGGAACAGCTTTCGCACAAAAGAATGTAAAATTAGGACATATTGATTCTAACGAACTATTAAAGATTATGCCCGGTAGAGATTCGGCACAAGCTCAATTACAAAGAGAAATGACCGAACTTGAAGACCAATTGAAAGAAATGCAAATGGAACTTCAAAACTTATATAACGACTATATGGCAAAAGAATCGCAAATGTCAGATTTGATTAAGAAAACCAAACAAAGCGAATTGCAAGACAAGGGAGCCCGTATCGAAGAATTTCAAAAGAACGCACAACTACGTTTGCAAGAAAGCGAAAAAGCATTACTAACTCCTATTATAGACCGTGCTAAAGAAGCTATCCGCGATGTGGCTAAAGAAAATGGTTACACTTACATTTTCGACTCGGCTGTAGGAGTAACATTATACGAAGGTGGCGACGATATATTGCCTCTTGTAAAGAAAAAACTTGGATTAAATTAATCAATACTTAATATTTTTTTTCATGGCGGCAACCCCATATTTTGGGGTTGCTTTTTTTATGCCTACAAACAAAAAAGCGCAAGGAAAAATCTTTCCTTACGCTAATAAAAATATGGGAAATTACTTTATTCTACAAAACTGATAGTATCTTTCGAAGTGAACTTTTCGCAGTAGTGACATCTCATTTCTAAGTTTTCTTTGTCCACTACATCAAATTTAGTGCGTATAACTTCCGAATTGGTGATACATTTTGGGTTTACACACTTTACTATACCTTCTATTTTGTCAGGAATTTCAGTTCTTATCTTTTCTACCACCTCGTAGTTTTTAATCACTATAAGGCTAGCCATTGGTGCTACAAGTGCTATCTTGTTTATTTGGTCTTTTTCAAAGAATTTGTTTTTTATCTTTATAATACCTTTCTTGCCAAGTTTCTTACTTTCCAAATTATAACCTATAAGCACTTCGTCTTCGTAATTTTCCAAACCCAAAATATGTATTACACGATATACAGCGTTGGTTGGTATATGGTCGATAACAGTACCATTGTCGATGGCCGATACTACTAATTCTTTCTTATTTTCCATTGTTCTATTCTTTTTATATTGTAAAACAACTATATTATCTAACACCCAATATTGCAGCTATCAATGCTTGACGAACGTAAACACCGTTTTGTGCTTGTTGGAAGTAGTAAGCATACGGAGTTTTGTCAACATCGGTAGTAATTTCGTTTACACGTGGAAGTGGGTGAAGTATACGCATATTATCTTTGCAACCTTTAAGCATATTTGCTGTAAGAATGCACGAATCTTTCACACGTTCGTATTCTATCAAATCAGGGAAACGTTCGCGTTGTACTCTTGTCATATAAATAATATCGGCTACGGGTATTATTTCGTTTATGTCAGAGTATTCGTAGTAGTTTAGATTAGCATCACGCACCGACATTTTTACCGATTCGGGCATCTTCAATTCGTCGGGCGAAACGAAGTGGAAAGTAGTGTTGAAGTTACTCATAGCTTGAGTAAGCGAGTGAACGGTACGTCCATATTTCAAGTCGCCAACCAAAGCAATGTTCAAGTTATCCAAAGTACCTTGAGTTTTTCTTATAGAGTAAAGGTCAAGCATACATTGAGTGGGGTGTTGGTTAGCACCATCGCCGGCATTTATCACGGGCACTGTCGATACTTCGCTTGCATAACGCGAGCTACCTTCGCGTGGGTTACGCATTACTATAAGGTCGGAGTAGCTGCTTACCATAGTGATAGTGTCGTGCAACGATTCGCCTTTTTGAACACTTGTTCCACCGGGATCACTAAAACCTATTATACGGGCACCTAATTGGTTGGCAGCGCTTTCGAAACTCAAACGAGTACGGGTCGAAGGTTCGAAAAACAATGTGGCAACAACCTTATCATTCAAGATTGCTTGTTTGGGGTTCTTTTCAAACTCTTCGGCAATATCCAATATCTGGATATATTCTTCCTTAGTGAAGTCGGTAATTGAAATAAGATTACGTCCTTTTAAATTACTCATAGTTCTTTTATTTATATATTATTACTTATTATCTTTTTGCTTACGGCACAAAAAAAGCGACCAACAGAGTCGCCTAATCAATGAAAAAAATTATTTTATCAACACCCATGGGCATTGCTGCAGTTGTTGCTAATATATTGTTTAATCTTTCTTTCATCATTGTATTTTTTGTTCCAAAATCGTGTGCAAAGATACAACCATTTTTTCAATTATATGGCATAAATCGTCGTTTATTTTTATCAACACTATGCTAACACGCTTTACAAAACTGATAAACAAACAATAAACTCTTTAGACTTAGAATACAAAAACCATCATTATCAACCTATCAACGACTTGTAATGCCCTTCAAAATTCTTATTTGATACATTATTTAGTCTTTTTTTGTTCCTTTGTAATACATATCAATATTTTTCCATTTCAGTATTTTTTTCTTTTTTAACTTTTACTTTCAAATATTTTCGTATCTTTGCCGAGTCCAAGATATAGTAATATACAATTAAGAATTCCTATATCTTACTGTAAATAAATAATTAAACAACAAATATCATTAATATGAAACGATGCAGAGAAAAAGGAAAAAGAGGAATTTACGCCTCGCTTGAAGTACTGCGACAAGCAACGGGGATAAAAAAGATTACGATTGTGGCACAGCATACATCCACAATCATAATAAATATCTTTGCTCAATATCATAGAGTATAGCAGTAATGTATGTTTAAATACAATATATAATTACACAAATACTTATAGAAAAGAAAATGAAAAAAACATTTATTTTGGCACTTTGTGCTACAGTTTTTTTCTCATCATGTAATAAAGATGAGAATATAGTTCAAGAGAAACAACAAAAAAATGAAGTAAATCACGAATGTGTTTTTGACTTTTTAGTTCCCGGACCGGGGCTTGATGTTCCCGGATTATCTCTTGAAGGCATCGATCCAGACGCACTAGCTGAAGAAACATACACAGAACAAGAGTTTGGCAAAGATTTTATTCTAACATTTAACCTTAGAACTTTTGAAGGTAAATGTTATTTTGCATGCAAAACAAATTCTCAAAACTCAAAATCAACAGATGTTACAAGAATTTCTTTCAAATCCGAACTTGGCAAGAAACTTACTGATAATTTCCATAAAGCAGAGAATGGAGCGAAATCAAAGACTTTCATAACCGAAAATGAAGACGAATTTAACAAATGGCATAGCGAAAAGATAAACGAAGGATATATTGTTGTATCTTATTACTATGAAGGTTCGTACTACGGCACAGCTTATACACCGGAAGAGTGGGCAAAACTCAATGAAATAGAGTAATTTCTTACAAACGGAAAGTATGAATTATTGTAAAGAAGATTTCCTTACTACAAGTTTAATCTTCTAAGATTCATTAATTCCTACTCTAATTACCAAAGCGAAGAAAGAACAATCCTTTCTTCTCTTTTTTTATCCAAAACACTCTCCCACCCTATTGCCATTCAAAAAAAAGTCGTACCTTTGCAAGCCGATAGCTACGATAAATATAATAGTAATAATAAACATACAACACAATGAAAAAAGTATTTACACTACTGCTGGCGTTCTTTACGCTGAACGCAATGGCTCAGAGCATGAGCCCCGACGAAGAAACACAAGGCATGGAATGCACCACCATCACCGTGGGCAAAAAAGCCTCGAAAGATGGTTCGGTGATGACCTCGCACACCGACGACAGCCACCGCACACGCACCAATGTGTGGGTAGAACCGGCACGCGACTACGCCAAGGGCGATATGCAAAAGATGTACCTACACCGCTGGGCTCCCAAGGTGGAAGGCAAAATGCCTAAATACGAAAACATCAAGATAGGCGAAATACCACAAGCCGAACACACCTATCAGTTCCTCAACACCGCCTACCCTTGCATGAACGAAAAGCAATTGGCCATAGGCGAATCCACCATAGGCGGACGCAAAGAATTGCAATCCGACAGCGGACTGGTAGACTGCCAACGTCTTTGCATGCTACTGCTACAACGATGCAGCACAGCACGCCAAGCCATACGCACCGCCGGCGAGCTACTTAAAGAATACGGCTGGAACGATGCCGGCGAATGCCTAACAATTGCCGACAAAAACGAAGTGTGGCACCTCGAGATATACGGACCTGGAAAAGGAAAACGCGGTGCAGTATGGGCAGCACAACGTGTACCCGACGACCACATTGCTGTAAATGCCAACGCCTCAACCATCAAGGAGATAAACCTAAAGGACAAGGACTACTTTATGGCATCGGACAACATATACAGCCTTGCCGAAGAGATGGGCTGGTGGAGCAAAAAAAGCGGCAAGCCTTTCAACTTTGCCTACGCCTACGCCCCACAAAGCCGAACAATGTTGGCATGTCGCCGAAGAGAATGGCGTGTGTTCGACCTGCTGGCACCATCGCTTAAGCTAGACCCCAATGCCGAAAACTATCCTTTCTCGGTTAAACCCGATTCGCTGGTAAGCATCGAAGACATGATGCGTGTATTCAAAGACTACTACGAAGGCACCGAATACGATATGCGCAAAAACCTAACCGTTACCAACAAAGAAGGCAAAACCGTAATATCACCACTTGCCAACCCCTTTATGAAAGCCGACGAACTGGCACTACACAAAGTGAACGGCGGCTGGCACGCCCTTGGCGAACGCTCCATAGCAGTACACTTCACCGTGTATGCAACCATACTGCAATGCCGCAACGATATGCCCGACGAAGTAGGCGGACTATGCTGGTTGGCACTGGACAACGTGGCTTCGTCCATCTACGTGCCCTTCTACGCCAACATTACCGATATGCCCGAGACCTACAAAACCTGCGGACGCGAAACCGGTTTCAGCCGCAAAGCCGCCTGGTGGGCATTCAACCGATTGGGAACATTGGCAGCCAAACGTTGGGGCGATATGCGTAAGACCGTCGACGCTGCTTGGGGTCCTATGCAAGCCGACTTTATAAAACAACGTGCCGACATCGAGACTCAAGCCCTACAACTAATGCAAGAAGGCAAACGCACCGAAGCCATCAAGCTGCTTACCGAATTCAGCAACCAATGTGGCAACGCAGCCGTAGACAAAGCATGGGAAACCGGCGACCTTATTTGGACCACCTTCGACGGACGTTGGTAGGTAACAATAAACAATATTCGACTTTGGCACTTGCTTAATCTGCAAATGCCAAAGTCTATTTAATAAATAAACCCTATTTCGATTATGAATTTTACAGGAATTATAGTTGGCCTTGCCACTTTTTTAATCATCGGACTTTTCCACCCAATAGTTATCAAAGCCGAATATTACCTTGGCAAAAGCTGCTGGTGGATGTTTCTAGTAGCAGGCATTCTGTTTGGAGTGCTATCCATCGCCGCTCAAAATCTTATAGTTTCAACCATACTCGGAGTTACTGCTTTCTCATCGTTTTGGAGCATATTGGAAGTAGTTCACCAAAAAAAACGAGTAGATAAAGGCTGGTTTCCCAAAGGTCCCGGTCACGACAAATAAGCCAATACATTACGAAAACGTTGGCAACCGCCACTACCATTGCGAAAAACACTCCCTTCCGCCCATACGTGGCAAAAGGGAGTGTTTGGTTAAGGCAACTTCTTTTTGATTTGCGACTGCAATGTTATAACAAATATTTAATCCGTGCAAACGAAATCGCCGCCGGGATAGTCTTTTTTACAACGCCCTTATTTTCAATGTTATATATTTTTTACTTTTAACATTTCACCATCAAGTTTTCGAGCGGGAACAGTAAGGTAATGTACAAAAATAGCCAAAAGTCTTCGTAATATTTAGATTTACTAACATCTTATTTTGAATTTTTACTCCAAATAAGATGTATGTATCAGCAACATACCAGCTGTCCGACAAAATAAACATCTAACATGACTATAATTGATTTTTTAGTGGACAGTAATAATTTTTTTTAGAAGTTCCACATCGTATAAATAATATAAGAATATAAAACACAAATACATAACAAGAAAATAGATAATTTTAGAATAGAAATTAAATGTTAAAATAATATATTTAGTTGTAGATTTTGAATAAATAGTGTACCTTTGCAAATTAAAATTCCAGCAAAATAGTAAAGGTAGGATCTTTATTTTGTTAGAAAATGAATTTTTAAAACCACCAAATAACCAATGCAAAGAAAAACTCTGTTGAGAAAAATGATTTTCCGACTTTGTTTTAAACCCAAATGCATCGGTTAACAAAATAGGTATTGTTTTCTAAGAAAGATGAATTGACACAACTGTGAAAAAAAAATAGAAGTCGAAAAATTGAACATAAACAATTGTATAACTAAAAGATGAGAATATTGGAATATAAACATATTATAAAATTGTAGCGATTCTAATTAAATTCTGAATATATGGTAGAAAATATTATAAAACAAGCCTCTGACCTAATTACAAATCGAGAACAGACCCGTGCTGGCTTCATCAATTTCGCTCTTGAAAAGAACAAACGGTCAACTCCCATAATTGAAAGTGCGAAATCGTTAAAGGTATTGGCTTCAAAAGCATCGACACCAAAATCGTTGATAGAAATTTCAGATATTCGTCCTGCTTTACTAACAGCCGCAGGCTTATCAGACAAAGCAATTTCCTATTTCACCGAAAAGGACAAAGATATTGCAATCAATGAACTTATACGCAATTTTTTAGAACCAGCCGGCAAATACTTCATAGATGAATTAGTTTATCGCTATCTATTAATTAAAGGCGATTCATTAGGTGGATCTATGAGAAATCTTGTTGGTGCTATGGCTCAACAAAAATTGATACGCACTTTGCTTTCAAATATGTCCGTGATGGGTATTAGTTTTGAGTGGTTTGACAACGAAACAAAAAAATGGCACGTTGCACCTAAAAACAATACACAAATAGAAAACAGACTGAAAGCAGTATATTGGAAATCGGGAAGAAAGAATAGAGTCCTTGCCTTTAACTTAAATATTCCGATTGTAAAGAACAATATTGATATATGCCTTTTTAATGCAGATACAAATACCTACGGAAAGGGCGATGATATTGCAAATTGTTCTGATAAAATATTGATGTTGGGAGAATTGAAGGGTGGCATTGACCCTGCTGGTGCTGACGAGCATTGGAAAACAGGAAATACTGCTTTAAACAGGATTCGTACAGCATTCGAAAAAGACGGATATAAAATTTCAACATCTTTTGTAGCTGCTGCCATAGAGAAGAAAATGGCAAATGAAATATTTGGGCAATTACAAAAGGGGATTTTGTCTTTTGCAGCGAATCTAACAATCGATGAACAATTAATCAATTATTGCAATTGGATAATAAAGTTTTAATCAATGGAACAATTATCGTTATTTGATATAAAACCTGATATTTCAAATTGGCAGGTAAAAATTTTTTCAGCAGATAATTTCACTTCCCAAATTGCACGTTTGGAATTAGAAAATCGACTTATCAATCTCACTGAAATTTCCGACAACATAAATCGTCAAAGTGTAAGTTTCCAGTTGAGTAAGAAAGACCAACTTCATAGGTGGCTTAAATATAAAGAGGGATTTTCCTCAGACTTAGTTCTTAATCTACTGAATGATTTCAAAATTCCTAAAAATGGATTGGTCATGGATCCGTTTTTAGGCTCTGGCACGACTGCAATGGTTTGCAAAATGAATGGTATCAATAGTATTGGTTTTGACATCCTTCCAATGTCACGCATTGCAATAGAAGCGAAAAAGAACGTTTTCAACTATGATATTTGCGAACTGACAAAAATAAAAAAGGAATTAGAATCCATCACATGTCCACTTAATTTCGACAAAACATTCCATTATTTGTCCATTACAGATGGTGCATTTCCAGAAAAAACCGCTCAAGAAATTGCATTTTTTACAGAATGGAATGACAAATCTAATTATTCAAAAATAGCAAAAAACTTAATCACCTTATGTATTCTTAATTCTTTGGAAGCAGTTAGTTATACTGCAAAAGATGGTCAATATTTAAGATGGGATTATCGTAGCAAAAAAATGCGTGAGGCGAATGAAGACAGATTAGCAAAAGGGAAACATCCTATCGTTGTACGTCTTGACAAGGGTGATTTACTATCTTTGAAAGAAACACTCTGTAAAGAATTTGAAAATGTGATAAATGACATCATTCATATACAAGCTCATTCGAAAGACACTGAATCGGAAATAACATTCATAGAAGGTAGTGCTCTATTCGAAATACCCCAAATATCCAATGAAATATTGGACGGTGTAATTACTTCGCCACCATATTGCAACCGATATGATTATACGCGTACATACGCACTTGAATTGAATTATTTGAATTTGTCAAAAGAAAGAATTTCTCAACTACGACAAACCCTTCTTTCATGTACCGTAGAAAACAAATCAAAATTAAGGGAACTTGAAAAATATTATTCGGAAATAGGAAGAAAGGACTTTTTCGATAATACAATAGATATCATTAACAATAATGCACCATTGAACGAAATAAAAAAATCATTGCTGGAACGTGATAAAAATGGAGACATTAATAACAACGGAGTTTTGCGCATGGTGGACGGATATTTTACTGAACTGACATTTATATATGCAGAACTTTATCGTCTGTGTAAAAAAGGTGCAAAAGTAGCCTTTGTAAATGACAATGTAAGATACGGTGGTGAAGTTATTCCTATTGATTTCATATCAACAGAACTTGCAGAGCAAATAGGCTTCAAGCCTTTGAAAATTATAACATTAAAACAGCAGAAGGGTAATAGTAGTCAGCAAATGAAAAAATTCGGAAGGGTTGCGTTACGGAAAAGTATTACCATTTGGGAAAAATAGAATTCGTTTTGCACCAAAGAATCAGATGAAACAACGCAGTAAATTCTCGCTTATACTCGAATTTATGAAGCCATCACAGACTAAATTAGTACAGGTTACAAAATATGCACCAATAAGTAGCCAACTTTCAATGCTACAATGTCATACATTGTGAAGAACGCCGTTTCAAGTGTTTTTCCTAACTCTGCACTCAACTTTGGATCTTGTTTAATCCTCAAAATGCCAAAGTCTATTCAAACAACATCTAAAAAATTGCTTTGCAAGTGATTTACGGAATTTTGATTTTGTCGAAGTTAGTTTCAACTATGGGCGAAAAAGAATTGCAACAGTGTTGCATCAGTTTTTTCGTCACCGTTGAACCGGTTTTTCAAATCCGTTAAACCGATTTTTCTCCGTGCTTAAACATATAGTATCAAAAGTACTGAGACAATAGTATCAAAACAGTTGTATTATTAGTATCAAAGCTACTGTATATATGATGTGCAAGTGGCACTCGCACTACTTGCCGATGGCACTCGCAAAATACACAAGTGGCACTCGCACGATTTGCGAGTGCCACTCGCAGACTATATTTTCAGTAGTTTCATTACTATAATTACAATATATTTAATACTATATATACAATACTTTTGGTACTATCACGTTAATGATAACGAAAAAGTACTTCAACAGATTTGAAAAAGTACTTTAACGGTGGCGAAAAAGTACTTTAACAACAAATAGATTAACATTATGGCAATAGGATATTACAAACTGAAACGCAAGTTGAATGTAAACGGCACGGTAAAAGATGTTTATGTAGCCAAGGTGGCACGTGCCAACGTGGTGGACACCGACATTTTGGCCGAAGAAATAGCCGCTATGTGTACTGCCTCGGAGGGCGATGTGCTGATGGTGCTGAGGAATATGGAGCATGTGATAAAGAACCATCTGTCGAAAGGCGATGTGGTGAAGCTGAGCTCGTTGGGTACTTTTTCGCCTACCATACGGGCCAAGGCGGTGGATAAGGCCGATGATGTGAACCAGTTTTCGATTGAGAGTACGGGCATCAACTTCAAGCCTACACAACGCTTGCTTAATGGTGTGCGCGAGGCTGGTGTATGGCTTGCCGACAAGCGGATAATGAAAGCCATAGTACGCAAAAAAGCCGGTAACGAATAACAACGATACAATAAATATTTCATTATGGCAAAAAACAGATACTTTACCTACGAACCTAAACCTCGAAAAATTATGAACGAGGAGAAATGGATAGCCACCTTGAGGCAAGATAAAATGTGTTCGCTCGAAGACATTGCCAAAGAAATAGCCACACGCACCACCATAGCACCCGCCGAAGTGGAGGCTGTGATGATAGATTGCTTGTTTCAAATAGGCGTATGCATAAAATCGGGAGAAGGAGTAGAGATAGATGGGTTGGGAACATTTTTTCCCCGAGTGATATCCAAGACTGTGGAAGATGTAAAAGATGCCTCGCTCAAAAACTGCGTAAAGAGCATTACCGTTGGCTTTCGCCCCGACAGCCGTTTGCGAAAAGCTATAAAAAGTTCGGGATTGAAAAAATTTGAATACACCGACAATTACGAGGAGGAATAAATATGGACTTTTATATAGCAACAATAAAAATGGCCATGGGGCCCAAAAAGGGAAAAGAATTATACACCATACGTAGAGTAAACATTGGAAATTGTTCATTCAGCTATTTGCTGAAACGGATAGAAAAGTCGACTACTTTTAGCGATGCCGATGCCGAATTAATTCTAAAAACATTTAGCGATGTAGTAGAGGAAAAACTATCGTGTGGTACACCCGTCGATCTTGGTCCGCTGGGTACTTTGCGACCGAAAATAACAGCAAAGAGTGTGAACACCAAAGAGCAATGCACAGCCAAAACCATTACCAACAAAGGTATTACCTATCACCCCCGTGCCGAGCTGACAAAGGCCCTCGAGGGCATAAGCCGCAGAGTGATAAACTCCGAAGTAAGAGGACGTAAGCATAAAAAGAAAGAAGAATAATAAATATTTTTAATTTCCCCGAATTCGAGGGAATTAAAACCAATTAAATAAACCATACAATTATCATACACCAAACAAGCGAAACAATTATGGCAAAAAGATATTGTTTGAAAAAGGGCGACCGTGTGGCGATAGCAGCCACGGCACGCAAAGTAAGTCCGCAAGAGATGGAGTAATCCATAAATAAAAGAAGTACAAAATATTTTACAGTTAATTATGGCACTAGCAATAAACATAAACGACCTGCTGAACAAGCAGAAGATAGAATCCAACCGAATTGAGTTCAAGAAGGGTTGGAATCCTGCAGGCATATACCACAGTGTATGCGCGTTTGCCAACGATTTTGACGACCTTGGTGGTGGTTACATTGTGGTTGGTGTTGATACCGATGAAGCAACGGGTATGGCAATTCGTCCAGTTGAAGGTATACCTACAGAAAAGATTGATGGTATCCTTCAGGAGATGGTAGGTTACAATAATAAGATTTCGCCGTACTATATGCCTCGCACTAGTGTAGAGGAAGTGGATGGTAAATCAGTACTTGTAATATGGTGCCCGGCAGGAATCAATCGGCCATACTCTGTACCTGAGAACGTAACCGCCAAAAGTAATACAAAGGAATATTTCTATGTTCGTAGTGGCACGAGCAGTATCATAGCCAAGGGCGAAGTTCTTGATGAGTTGCGTGAATTGGCAAGTCGTGTACCATTTGATGAACGTGGAAATCCAAATATTAAGATTGAGGATATTTCAACGTTGCTGTTACGTGAGTATTTGGTAAAGGTGGGTAGTAAACTAGCCAATGAGCTATACACAAAACCTCTCGAAAGTATTTTGGAACAGATGGATTTGTATGTCGGTCCCAAGGAAAATCGTATGCTTAGAAATGTGGCAGCTATGATGTTCTGTGAAGACCCTAGCAAATTCTTTAAGCGTACACAAGTAGAGGTGGTATATTTTCCTGAAGGACGATTGAATAATCCAAACAACTTATACGAAGGTCCCGTAATTAAGGGTTCCATCACACAAATAATTGACAGAACATTGGAATACCTGAATCGTATGCTTGTTATGCAGACGGTAATAAAACCTAAGGATAGTAGTAGGAGCCAAAAATTTGTCACTTATCCATACCAAGCATTGGAAGAGAGTGTGACCAACTCACTCTATCATAGAGATTATCGTGAATGGGAGCCAGTGGTTATCACTGTTGAACCTCAAGGAATAACCATACAAAACGTAGGTGGACCAGACAGAAGCATATCTGCTGCCGATATTTCGAGATGCGAAATCTTAGTTTCCAAGCGTTATCGCAATCGTAGACTTGGTGAATATCTGAAAGAACTGGATTTGACAGAAGGCCGTAGTACGGGTATCCCTACAATTCAGAATGTTTTGGAAAATAATGGTTCACCCAGAGCCACGATAGTTACAGATGAAGAACGAACTTTCTTTAGAATAACCATTCCTTGTCATGAAGCTGCAGGAAATATTATCGCCGACATAGCTCATAAAGATGATTCATTGAGGGCTTCAAAGCGAGGTGCTCGAAAAAGTGGACTGAAAAGTGGACTGAAAAGTGGACTGAAAAGTGGACTGAAAATATTGGAGCAAATACAAAACAAACCCCAATCCACATTGATAGAGATTGCGAAACAAACCGGTTACTCAAGAAGTTGGGTTGCAGAAACTATGAAACGACTTCAAGAAGAAGGGGTCATAAAGCGTGTCGGCTCTGACAGATCCGGTTATTGGGAAATAGTAGATAAAGACGAACAATAGACAATAAAAATATTTCCTTCATCGTTCATAGCGAGAATTACAAAATCCAAAACGCATTATGCCAAACAATCCTATACCGCTAAAGGCCGGCGACCGTGTGGCGATAGCCGCCACGGCACGCAAAGTGAGTCTGCAAGAGATGGAATCTATATATCCAAACATATAAAAGAGTTTACAACCTTATTGTAAAAAAAATGTCCCAAGCCTTACATCAAGCCTTGGGACATTTTGCAAATATGCACTTGATTATTGCTGTGCTTCAAAATCTTCATCACTGAAACGGTATACATTGAAATACTGTGTTTGTATATGGTCGCAACACACTACTCTCGTTGAGGAATCCATAGTCCATAACGATTCATCTGCCCAACGTTGAGTGGTGTCTCTTAAATCCCACGCCAAAACAACTTCTTTATTACTATTCATAAATAATAAAAAATGTTCTCCATGAACTGAGGGGTCTCGTTCGTTGGCAAAACGCTGTTCATCTCTTTAAGCACTTCTACACCATTATGTCTAAAGAATGTTCGCCAATTAATTTCTTCAATAGAAAAACATTCATGCTCCGTTAGTGGATGTTCTTTAGACAATGAGAAGTCCGCTAAACTAATACCATATTTCTGGGCATCACGGAAATAAATCTTACTTTCTTGTGGAGATTCTTCGCAATATCCCGATATACATTTTACACAAGATACTAACAATGGTATAGATAAAACCATTAAAATAAACTTAATCTTTTTCATAACTAAAACTACCTAAAGAAAGACCATAAGGTTTTAAAACACCTCAATGTCTTTAGTAATATCATAAACTACTATCTGTATATCAGCATTTCCTTCTTCATTTCCATTTTCCCAAGTGGCAATAAAAGAAAAAATAAATTGCTCATTATTATCCGCTACCACCGATATTTTCTTGACAACTTTTCCTTCTTTTTCTTTCTTCACTAACTTTTCATCTATTTCGTCCACCAGTGAATTCATGGTTTCTACGAATACATCTTCTGAAATAGTTACGCCATTGTATTTAAAACCTTTCTCCGCAACACTTTTTCGACACTTAATATCTCCAGGTCCTATACAAGTCAAAGTTGAGGTATGTTGCTCATAAACTTCTCCCGTATAAGGACACTTTTCATGAGATATTACAGTTTCAAAATCAACTTTATCATACCTTGGTTCTGTTATACCTAAAAAACTTCTACCACCTTCTTTGTAAATATTCAAAATTTTAATAGGTTCCTTAGCTAAGCCAACACATATAAAGCTCATAAAAGCTAAACAAGAAAAAAACTTAAATTTCATTTCTATAATTTTTAATTTTACATATTAATTATTTCACTACAAATCAAATTATTAGCATTCAATTCTTCGATAAAATATCACATATTTTAGTTTGCAAAGATACTAAAAAAGTTGCGTTTCTTATTGGAACTTATCTTTAATACCCGATTTGGTTTAATATCAAGGCATTTATCTTGTTTTTATCGTATGACTTCCCAAACATTTCTTCATATGAGATATATTTTGTTTTTTTATTATCCATAAATATCAGTACCGACGGAGACATTGAAATATGATATTTGCTAAAGTAGCTTTTTCGCTTAATCGGATTTAAATCATAAATCACTTCAATCTTTTCATCTCTCGGCACATAGCTCGAAAGAGATGTTGTTGAAGCTCTCATTACTCCTATATCTTTGGAGCCTTCTAAGAGAACATAAAGATTTACAGATGTATCTTGCCGTCTAATTTCAATACAACAATGCAGCAAAAGTTCCATACATGCATGACATGAGGTAGTATTGTAGCATATTACTATATTCGTTGCATCGGGCTTATAGGTAATCTCTTGTCCCAATATATTATAAACTTTCAAATGGTTTTGAGGATATACCATTCCCATGTTCAAGAAAAATAAAATTGCTACAACTATTGTATATCTCATAATTTTAATCAGTTAACGTGTGGGAATATATAAATATTTGTACAAAATATTCATTAGTTTCAAGATATTTGTTTTGTGCCATAAAATAATCTTTTACACTGAGATTTATAGGATTTTCTACAGCCGCTTTGTCTGATATGGAAACAAGTTTATTGTCCATAAAATATACTTTAGAACCTCCTAAAAATCCTAATGGCAATGTGTTTCGACGTATCACTCTTTCAGGTTTGAACATAAATCCATCATCATAAAGAGCGTTGTGCTTTATTTTCCATTCGCCACCAATACGATACCACACATCAATGTAAAGCACATTTTCTTTAGCACGATGCACACCGATTGCCATGTGATTTGTATCCAAGATATAGGCAAATTGCAATTGATCTATATTGTTATATCCTTTATTCAAGCAATATATTATATCAGGAGCATGTGTTTTTTTAATTTTCGAGGCTTTTCTTTTTGCCTTCTTTGAAAGTTGTTTCCAATTTTTATTGACAACCGATACACTGTCCAACTTCTTTAAGTCTCTGTCAAACAATAAAAAAGAATATTCCCCACGGTTAGCCCAAAGTATCCTATTCTCGTAAATGTCAAAGTTTTTTTGTGGTGAGAAGAATGAAAGTAGAGGGGTATTAAAGTGTGGAAATATTTTGTTTATCACCTTATGTTCTAACATATCATATAGATAAATAGCTGTTTGAGGCGATGCCGAATAGTAGTTTTGAACAAACACCAGCACACTATCGTTCAAAAAAGCCATCTCTCTAAAATCTTCCGCTACAGTATATTTACCTATTTTATTCAGCTTATGATTTGAATCCAACTCATATACATATAATTCATCATACAAATTAAGCACAATCTTACTTCCATTATAAGCTATTGCATCGAACGATGAACTATAAACAGATTTCATTCGCTCTCTTATCCTTTTTTCATAAACATAAAATGTATCTACGTTGGCATCAACTATGTTTATCCTATATATTACAATGGTATCGGAATTTTTATTAGTGTTAAAGTTGGTAAAAACAATTTCATTTTCCCATTTGCAACTTTTTAATGAGCGATTTACCGCCACCTCGTTGGTAAATGACAAAATAGTATCTACCGATACATATTCACTTATACTGTTTTCAATCTTCGGGATATTTGGATTTTCTATTACCTTGGTTTGCGCAACGGTATTTAGCCCTAACAAAACTAAAATCAGCCCAAACAAACATCGTATATTATTCATAATCTTTTCTATCAAAAAAAAGAACTTGAGGTTTTAAAACGCCTCAAGTTCTTTAGTAATATCATAAACTACTATTTGTATATCAGCATTTCCTTCTTCATTTCCATTTTCCCAAGTGGCAATAAAAGAAAAAATAAATTGCTCATTATTATCCGCTACCACCGATATTTTCTTGACAACTTTTCCTTCTTTTTCTTTCTTCACTAACTTCTCATCTATTTCGTCCACCATTGAATTCATGGTTTCTACGAATATATCTTCTGAAATAGTTACTCCATTATATTTAAAACCTTTCTCCGCAACACTTCTTCGGCACTTAATATCTCCGGGTCTTAAACAAGTCAAAGTTGAGATATGAAGCTCATAAACTTCTCCCGTATAAGGACACTGCCTACGTTCTATTTTAGTTTCAAAATCAACTTTATCATACCTTGGTTCTGTAATACCTAAAAAACTTCTACCACCTTCTTTGTGAATATTCAAAATTTTAATAGGTTCTCTGGCAAAGCCAACACACATAAAGCCCATAAAAGCTAAACAAAAAAAATGTTTTTTTTAATTTCATTTCTATTAAATTTAAATACTATAAATAATTATTTTACTATAAATCAGATTGTAATATTAACTTTCTCTACAAAAAATATTACTTTTAACTTTGCAAAGATACATAAATTATTTATACCGACCAAATCACAGAGAATATTTTTCTTTCAAAAGGAAAAAATAAACAATATCCACAATAAAAATATTTCCTTTATCGTTCATAGCGAGAATTATATAATACATACATTATGCCAAACAATCCTATACCGCTAAAGGCCGGCGACCGTGTGGCGATAGCTGCCACAGCACGCAAAGTGAGTCCGCAAGAGATGGAGCCGGCAATAAAACTGCTGCAACATTGGGGCTTGGAGGTGGTAATACCCCAAGGGCTTTACGCCGCCGACAACCAAATGGCCGGCACCGACAGCCATCGTGCCGCCGTACTACAACGCCTTATAGACGATAACGAGATAAAAGCAATACTATGTGCCCGCGGTGGCTACGGCACAGTGAGGATACTAGACAAGCTGAACCTAACCGCCTTGGAGCAACACCCAAAATGGATAATAGGCTACAGCGACGTAACGGCGCTGCACAGCCACGTCCACAACCTGCTTGGCATGGAAACCCTACACGCCACCATGCCTATAAACATTCCGCCCGACGCTGCCGCCGTCCCCTATCCTGCCACCGACAGCCTTAAACAAGCGTTGTTTGCAGGCAGCTGCGAATACAACATACAATGCAGCACTACCCTACTGCGTCCGGGCAAAGCCGAAGGCGTTGTAGTGGGTGGCAACCTCTCGGTACTGTACAGCATAGTGGGTTCGCAGTCCGACATAGACACTGCCGGCAAGATACTCTTTATCGAAGACCTCGACGAATATCTCTACCACATCGACCGCATGATGATGTGCCTCAAACGCTCCGGCAAGCTCTGCAACCTACGCGGACTGATAGTTGGCGGCATGAGCGATATGCACGACAACGCCATACCTTTTGGCAAAACCGCCGAAGATATAATCTGGGACGCAGTGAAAGAGTACGACTACCCCGTATGTATGGGAATGCCGTTCGGACACATAGGTATGGAAAACCTTGCACTGATACTGGGGCGACAAACCACTTTAAACATAACTCCCAATGGTAATGTAACTATAGAACAATAAAAAGTAACCAGAAAAGTAACCAGAAAAGTAACCAGAAAATTCTTTTGGCTATAAAAGACAATAAAGCAATTACCATTCGTGAACTGCAAGAAATGAGTGGATTATCGGAAAGCGGAGTAAAAAAGATTATCCGCGGACTACGACAAAACAACCTAATAAAACGAATAGGAGGCAACAAAGGAGGATATTGGGAAGTGATGGATAACTCTAATGAGTAAAAAAAGCCTAATGAATATTTGCAAAAAAACTTTCTGAAAAAACACACTTATTCCAAAAATATGTGTAACTTTGCAACGCAAAATAAATAGAAAACAACATGTAGAAAACGTAAAGAAATATAATATAAAATATTGAGCTAGACGCTCTTGTTCTCTCTAAGGTAAGTCTGGAAAACTTATAGCCAAAAAACGAGAATAGGACTGCGGACGGTTTACGCTTAGGCGTGAATTGTATCGTACTTTCCCTTATTGTTTTTTAGGTATTCCAGACACCTTCCTTAGAAATAAGAGACTATCACGAAAAGGTTCATGCCTTTTTTGTATCCTTTTATTTCGGAGATTCATTAGTTTCTTGCTCAAGCAGGGAACCCGAAAACTGCATTGGATTTAGAGTAGGGAAAATTTAGATAATAATGAGATTATGGGAATATTTAATTTCTTTGGTAAAAAGAACAATGTAAAACAATGTAAACAAGAATTACATCAAAAGAACATGTTTTCTAAAATTGAATTAGAAGAGTTGATTAGTATACTATCTAAAATAAGTTATATATTTAGAGATTCAGATCGGCTTGTTGGAGGAAGAAATGTGACAATGATGAGTCGCTTACATTCTTATGTTGGAATACTTGGGTATTTTTATGAAATGGAGTATAATTATGGTAAAGTAGGGAATATTGTTGACAATCAAATTGCTTCTCATTATCAACTAGTAAAAGATGCTATGAGTAGTAACTCTCATAAAACAAGAACAATTAATGAAGTATCAAATAATTGGTCAGATGTTTTACAAGTTATATTTAATTTAAAACTTGATTCAAATAAAACAGGGTATCAATTGAGAGAAATAGAAGCAGATATACAAAAGGTTACTTCAGCTTTTGAAAAACTCTCTGGATTGAAATGTAAGACTCCTATAAGTCTAGTGAATGTAAAATCAAAACAAGTTTCATATAATCCGTACAACATAACAGAAGATGCAAGCTTTTCTAGAGGACATGTCTTACCAGATATGACAGGTATTTTTGCGACGGAATTAATACCACAAATAGCATCAGCACAATTGTATAATATTGAAATAAAAGATATAGTATTGCGTTACACAATTAATATGATTAAATCATATTATGACAATGCAGGTTTTGTTCCAATGGTTATTGTTGATCAAATTATTGGTCAAATAAATCAAGTTGTAGAAATGGCCAAAAAAGTTTCATACGAACCACATGTATCTCTAAAAGAATATGTTCTTAGCAAAATTTATAAGTAGTATAATGATATAATATGTATTATGAGTGTATTTGATTTTGCATCTCTAAAAAAACAAAATATAGATGATTTTTATCTAATTCAAATTATCATTAGACTTATCAAAATATTTTTCTGTAAGTAGACAATTATTTTAAAATCATAAATATATAACACATGGGAAATAATATTTTTTTAGAACAAACAAATTCAATAAAACATAAAAAATCAGAAATTCAACAGTTTAATATTGATAATATTCAATATAAAGAATGGGTTAATAAAAACTTCATTGTTCCTATTCGTGATAAAAATAATTTACAATGCGGCTGCGGATTTTTTATCGAAGATTTATTTTTTACTTCTGGTCATGTTTGGAAGTCTATTAATAGAGCATATATTAATATCAATTCACAGGAATTCGAATTAACGGAAGATATAAGAATTTTATGCTATAATGATGACAATTGTGAAGGATATGATATAGCAATCTTTAGGTTTCCTAATATTAAAAGTGATATTGAATTTTGTTTAGAATCAATGTCTGAAGGAATGGAAGTTGAAAGCATTAGTTTTTATGATACTTTAGTTGAGTCAAATCAATTTTATTCCTATCCAATCTATTGTACTGCAAAAATATTAGGTATACATGAAGGCAATTATTTCGGAATAGAAACATCCAAATCTCTCAAAAAGGGAAGTAGCGGAAGTCCTATTTTTAGTAATGGTAAAGTTGTTGGTATAATAACAAAAGGCAATAATAATGGAGATGACACTCTCATTTCTGAAAAAGTACCACTTAATTTCTGCTACATTTTATCAGTAAAAGCAATAACATCATTAATATAAATCATGAACTCAATGTTGTGTTCCATCATCATTATCTTTTGTAATGACAACTGCATTCGGCCAACGTCAACACTAAAATTATTTCAAGACCGTATCCATCATTTATACAATTACATATTTACAATAGTGGAACAAATAACAAAACAAAAACAGTAAAATTGTGCATAGATAATAAGATTATTTCTAATTATCTATGCATATTATTACTGTTTTTACTCTAACTGAATCATCTATTAATGGTATAAAGCAACAACAATTGACGTAAAAAAAATAATCAAAATGGGCAAAATAAAAAAACATTACCATCTTTTTTTTGAACTAGTCTGATGATAATAAAAGAGGATGTTACTTTTTTATGATTTCACCGTGGGCAGGTTGTCATATTACCGTATGCGGTTAAGGACAAAAGTCGAAAAACAAAAAAAGGAGAGTATACAAAAATCTCACAACTTACAATATAGAAGCAAAAACCGTATTGTAGGTCCTCAAATTTTCAAAGCACCACACTTGACTGTCGCAACTATGGCACTTAGGGGTCGTAACCCTCGTAGTTACGCTCCCTAACCCACATAGTTTTGGGTCGCAAGTATGGTGGTTTGAAAATAAAAAGAAAGCCGAAGCTCGTGTATGAGCTTCGGCTTTTTAGTTTATATTCTATATCGTTAGATTATTCTTTTACTTCTTCAGGTTCAAGAGTAACAACGATGTAGTTTTTCAAGTTGATATATTTCTTAGCAATCTTTTGGATATCTTTAGCTGTGATAGATTCAACAAGTTTTTTGTAGTCGTCTAAAAGTACTTCGTCTGTGCGGTCAAGATTGTTATAGTACGAACCATAAAGGATATTTCTCCAGAAACTGTTTTCTTTCAAGTTAGTTTCGCGAGCACGAATCATTTGTTCTTTTACTTTAGCCAAAGTAGCTGCATCAGGTCCTTTTTTCACGTATTGTTTCATGATATCCATAGCTGCTTTTTCTATTTCGCCTGCTTTGCTTGGGTCGCAGTTGATATAGAATTGCCAAGCAACTTCTGTTTTTGGCAACACTTCGTAATTAACACCTGCTGATGGGCTGTAAGTACCACCCATTTTTTCGCGGATAACTTCGATAGCAGTAATTCCTATAGCATCGCTAAGCATGTTTACAGCCATTTTGTTTGCTGTAGTAGCTTCAAAACCTTCAGTAACACCCATCATGATAAGCATACCTTGGTTGTCCATACCTTTTCTTACAGTTTCTTTTTGTATACCTTTAGCGAAATCGGTAGAACGGTCTTTCCAAGTTTCTTTGCGGTTGATAACAGGAAGATTTCCTAGATATTTAGCTATCATAGGTATCATTTCGTCTGATACGTTTCCTACGAAGAAGAAAGTAAAGTCGCTGGCATCAGCAAAACGTTCTTTGTATATATTGAATACGCGTTCGTAATCTACAGCGTTTATTTGTTCTTCTGTTGGGATAAGAACGTTACGTTTATCATTAGGATAAGCTACTTTTTTGAATTTGTCGATAAATACATATTGTGGATTTTCACCGATAAATTTGTATTGAGTCTTCATTTGCGATATGAAACGGTCGAAAGATTCTTTATCTTTGCGAGGAGCATCGAAATACAAATAAGTAAGTTGAAGTAATGTTTCGAAATCTTT